>DYQJ01000277.1 GCA_020719345.1 Draconibacterium orientale
ATTATTTCCAAGTTATCACCTAAAATCAGTTTATTCATTTCTCTAACATTTAATTTCTAAAAATGTTAGAGTTTTTAATCAATTCGTTATTTTTTTGTAACTGCTAACATTATTATATATTCAATTGCGCTTTTACACCTTATATATGCTACTTTCTCCTGCTTGCAGTTGCGTCTATAAGCCATAGTAAATGCAAGTGTAACTATTTAGTTTTTAATCTGAAAATTCGCAGTTTTCTTCCACTGAAAAAATCTGCTTTTGCGACAAATTTGCTACAAAGGTAGAACAACATTATTTGTTGCTCTTCTCTTTGACTCATTTTTTATATTAAATTGCCTTACAAAGAAAAATATATTTTTTGTATTATCAAACATTTTATACTTTTTTTCTAAATATTTTTTACTAAGCAAAAGTAATTTTCATTTTTTTAGCAAACTCTTTTACTTCTCAAAATAGTTTTTTAGGAATATGTTTTAAATAATTGTCTCTTTTAAACCACAAAGTTATGAAAGAAATGAAAGACTTTGATTTCTTTGTGGTAAATTAAAAATGGACTTTTTATTAAATCATATTCCTTAATGATATTTGTGATTATGATTAAGTGGTGGGCTTTGCTCATAATCACAAAAATTATAGAATACAGATATTTTATTAGTCAAATCGCATACCAAAAGTAACAAGTCCTATTCCGCGGGCGAAATTTAGAGAGGCATGTAGTTCGTTTGCTGTTCCGTTATACATAAAATAGTCGTCTTTGTAAATGGCTTGTGAATATGCGAAATCTATATAAAAATCTTCGCTTACTATTCCTAACCCTCCGGAGAAGATGTATTTCGTTGCATCTGTTCGGTTGAGTTTTGTGTTGTATGGATTACCATAGTATCCGAAACCGCCTCGTATCGCAAGCGCTCCGAGTCGTATCTCCATCCCTCCTCGTAGATTAATAGCAGATGTTAAATCTGTTTGAATATCATCATTGGCATCATATAATTTTCTATATCTTGCTATGGAGTAATCTACATGCTCTGCTTCTAAGTTTATAAGTGCAAATTTCTTAATAACAAATCCGAGTGAACCTATTGCTCTTGCGGGTGTTGTTAATTCATAAGTATATGGTTCTGTGTCTGTTGTTTCATATTCGGCTGAGTATTTTCCATCCGGTAGTGGCTTTTTATCAACAATTTGTCCGTTGATAGTAGTTTTTCCGTTGTCGTAGTGCGAATAAAAAGTTGTAGTAAACATATCTTGCAGCGAGAAGAAAGTAGGAGAATGATATGCTATTCCTATTCTTGCCCAGTCTAATGGTCTTGCTATCATTCCTAATTTAATATTTACTCCGCTTCCGTTAGTAGTTAAATCTTCTTCTATAGTAAAAAAGTCGGGAGATGGTATGTAGTATCCGCTTGTGTCCGTTACACTAAGGTAAGTTTCGGAATATTCGGCAAACTCTTCGCGGTATGTTGCAAATTCGGTGTAATTAGCTGTTTGCACGCCTAAGTTTGTTCCTATATAAATCAAATCTTCATAATTTATTCCGAGAGCGAAGTCGTATTCTCCCATTCCTCCTTTGTTGTATATAGTCTTCTTTTGCAATTGATTATACTTTTTTAGATCAGTTATAGGACTAAAATATTCTTTTACATTTTCGTCAAAATCAATTAGATAAGTTTCAAAAGCGGGTTTCTCGTAAAATACTCCGTATTGTCCGGAATTAGCATTGTCCACAAAATTTCCTATCATTGAACCTTCAGTGTTGCTACCTTCTATTACTATGCTTCTATTAAAATTGTTTATTCTGTTATACGAAAAACCGAATGCAACTCCTTTCCATCCGGAAGTATTATCATCTACATAACTAAATGCAACCCCTAAGTTACTAAAATTAAATCCGTATGCAAAATCTTGGGTCAAATTATTACTAAATTTTGACTCTATTCGTGTAGAGACAAGCGCTGGCGTCATATTTATTTCTCCTGCACGATACAATGCTACTCCCGCCGGATTAATTGCAAGAGCCGATAAATCAGTTCCTAATGCTCCAAAAGAGCTTCCCATACCAACAAAACGTGCAGTCCCACTATATTCAATTTGCGAATATCTCAATGCATCCATTTGCGTTTGCGAAAAGGCAAACAATGTTACCATCACTGCTGCGAACAATAAAATTATCTTTTTCATATTTTATTTATATTATTTATTTTTTTATTAAAGACATCTAATTTTTTACTTAGTTGCAATTAAGCAATTAGTTAATTAAAAAAAGTTGAAAAATAAATAAGATTAGTTCAATGATTAATGTTTAATAATCAATTGTGAATACAAAAAATTATTAAACATTAATTATTAAACATTAATTATCAATTAATTAGCATTGTCTTGAGTGCAGAAGTATTCTATTGTTTTTTCTGCGCATGTTTTGCAATAGGCGAGTTTATTAATCATCGTGTTAATCATGCGATTGTATAGTCGTTGATTTTCTTCGTTTGTTCGGTTTGAAAGTGCTCCAACTAAGCTTCCTGCACCTGCAACATCAGATTTTAGTCTGACATCAGTGACAGCTTTTACGAGGTCGTTGTTGTCCATGAAGTTGTAGTTGGGGTCTTGAATCATTTTTTGTCCGTATATTTTAGAGATGGTATTTCTGTAGCTTTGTTTTTGTTCTTTGTTTTTGAGTCCCATTCGTTCTTCTACGCTGTTTATAAATTTTTCGTCTATTTTTAGCGAGACGAGTTTACCTGTTTGCGGGTCTTTGTAAGCCCAAATCTTGTCGGCGCCGAGATTTTTTGCGTCTATTCCGATAATCATGTTTACATAGTTGAGGACGTCTTTTTCTATTGCGTCCGGTTCGTCCATGTAAGCGTTGAATATAGTGGTCATGACATTTTTGCGGTGCAACGATTTTGCGGTTTTGAGGTCATTAAGGTATTTTACTCGGTCATTAGGGTCTTGCACGTAGTCTATGATAACATTTTCTACTGCGACAAATACGTCTCCTGCATACATACATTTACCTTCTTGTGTTTCAGATTTTTCCAACAGCATTTGAATTGCTCTTCCTAAGTTTCGGTGTCCTAAACCTTTTTGTCCAAATCGTTTAGTTACATCGGGTTCGTTATTTAAGTCATTAATAACTTCGGAGAGCGCTTTGATACTTTTTTCGCCGGCTACTTCTCCTGCGGCGAGTTTCATCATCTCTATAGAAGTAAGTTTGTCCACTTTCGGCATTCTGGATAGCGTGACAGCAACTGAGATAGCATAATTTAAGTTCGGGTCTATGTGCATTTTTTCTCCTCGGAAGTTTGTTTTTTCCATGCTTCCGATGGCATATTGGGTAAGAATTTTTTGTAATTTGTAGTCCGTATTGTGCGACATGTAAGATAGCCGACATCGGTCTACAATAGGTGCTTGTTCTTTTTCTTCTAAGAATCTTCCGAACTCGGCGTTGTTGCTTGTTGCAATAATTAGCGAGTCCATAGGCCAGCGATACCCTTCTATTTCTATTGTTCGGTTTTGAATTACTCCGAGATATACTTGCACGAGGTCACGTTTGTTTTTGAATATTTCGTCAGCGAAATGGATTCCTCCTCCTGCAACTCTTGCGAGTGCTCCTCTTCGTAAATCAAAGCGATACGGATTGTTAGAATCAGTGATGTGCAGTAGTCGTGTAATTGATTCGTCACCGAGAAGGTCTACTGCTGATGATGTGATTTTATCTTTTGCGGCATATTTCCCTGTAAGCGTTCCTCTTGATTCGGAGACTGGGACACGAAATACCTCAATAAATTCATCTAATTTAGATATATCTGCTTCTACAAAATCAAATATCTGATTATAAATAAAATAAGAACATGAACCGAGTGAACGGTAATTTTTGTAATAGGTGTTAATTTGCTCTTCAGTAGCGCCTAATTGCATAAGATATTCTTTATTTTTTTCGGAGTCTTCGTATAAGTTCATTGCCAGTACCATAGGGTCTTCAAAAGTTTGGGATTCTATGGTGGTTATTTTTCCATATCCGCCTATTTTATCCAAGTTTTTGAATCTAAATGAATATCTGCGATTTTCTTCTTGCGCGATAAAGTCTCGATAGAGTCCGCTAAGATGGTCAACAAAAAATGTTTTTCCGTTTCCGGGTTCTCCGATTAGGACGAAAGCCATCTCTCTTGAGGAACCTCCTTCTGCTGCGTCTTTAACAAAAGAGACGAAGCTGTTAATCTCATCATACATTCCAATGATATGTCGTTTTCCGGTTCGGAAGACTTTATAGTCATACAAATTACGTCCATTTACAAATACTTTATCTACTTTATTAGGGTCGCCCAGGATCATTCGAGTTAATGATTGAAAGACATTTTCAAAACGTCTCTCTTTGGCGATAACCTTTGCTACATGCTCGTCAAGTGTGTTTGGAGATATTTTTAACATAACTGTACTTTTTTATTATATTATTTTTTATTATTTCTATTGCAAATATAAAAAATATATTTCACAAATAATAAGGTTATATCTTTTTTATAAAATAAAATAAAAAAATTGATAGCGTAAAATAATGGTGACTAAACACGCTATTTATTTTA
>DYQJ01000278.1 GCA_020719345.1 Draconibacterium orientale
TTTCGCAAAGAAAAAAGTGTAAACTACTTTTAAGCGGTTATGAAAGATGCCTAAAATTTACTTATAATAATATCTTTCACGTGCTGGAGTTGTTGGACGATAGATAAATTAGAGTTATCAATAAAAATGGCATCTTTGGCGGGGGTAAGTGGCGCTATTTTGCGGTTCGAATCTATTTGGTCGCGTTGGATAACATTATTTAAAATGGCGTCATAATTAGCTTCTTGATTTTTAGTAATCAACTCTTTATAACGTCTTTCGGCGCGTATTTGCGGCGTTGCTGTGACAAAAAATTTAATGTCTGCTTCAGGGAAAACTACTGTTCCGATGTCTCGTCCGTCCATAACAATTCCTTTTTCTTGTCCCATTTTTTGTTGAAGGATTACCATCTGTGTGCGAACGAAATCTATCACGCTGATTTGACTCACATAATTAGAAACGTGCATACCTCGTATATCTGCTTCTACATCTTTTCCATTAAGATAAGTATGTGATTCTGATAGATTTTGGTCATATACAAAATTAATTTCTATGTCATTCATTGCAGTTCGTAGCGTCTCCAAGTTTATGGACTCCAAATTGATAAGATTATTTTCCAGTGCGAACAGCGTAACTGCACGGTACATGGCGCCGGTATCTATATAATTATAACTTAGCCATTTAGATAAATCTTTGGCTAATGTACTTTTTCCGCAGGAGGCATGTCCATCAATTGCTATTATTATTTTTTTACTAATCATAAAATATATTTTTATTTTTAAAGTACAAAAATATAAATTTTAGTTGATTTATTTATGTTTTTAAGATTATAATTTTACCTTTGCGAAAAAAACTACAACAAAACTAAATAAAGATGATTTTTGATATATATAATAAATATGCAGAATTTAAAGAGGATAGTTTGACTTCGCGTCGCATGACACATCGGGATATGCAGCAGTGTTTGTCACGCTATGTTAATAAATTTGTTATCAAGAAGATAGGGAAATCTTTTGAGAAGCGCGAGATTTATAATGTTCAAATTGGTGATGGTGAAGTACCGATTCTTTTGTGGTCTCAAATGCATGGCAATGAGTCTACGGCGACGATGGCAATGTTTGACATATTCAATTTTTTCGCGGACACGAAATATTTTATGGATTTTAAATCACTTATTTTAAAAAATCTTTCGCTTTTTTTTATCCCGATGTTAAATCCGGATGGAGCTGACAGGTTTATCCGAAGAAATGCTCAGGGCATAGATTTAAACCGAGATGCTATTCGGTTGTCAGCTCATGAGTCTATCGTTTTAAAACAAGAGTTGTATAAAATACATCCGGAATTTGCATTTAATCTTCACGACCAGGATCTTTATTATGGTATAGAAGATAGTGATTATCCTACTTGTATGGCTTTTTTGACGCCGGCTTTTAATCGCGCCAAAACAATTAATGTCAGTCGTGAGCGTTCCATGAAATTAATAGCGGAGATGGTTTCTCTGCTTCAAAATTTTATCCCCAATCAAATAGCGAAATATTCGGATTCTTATCTTCCTAATGCTTTTGGCGATTTTGTACAGGGTTTTGGCGCAAGCACTATTTTAATAGAATCGGGATATTACCCTGATGATTTGGAACGTCAATTTGTACGAAAGCTTAATTTCATATCTATTTTACATGCTTTATATTCTATTGCTACTCGTAATTATTTATCCCGCGATATGGAGGAATATCAGTGTATCCCTTTTAACGTTCGTGATGTCTTTTTTGATTATTTACTTAAAAATGTTACAGTCAGACGTAATGATATTTCGTATGTTGTAGATATTGGAATTAGTAGAGAGAAGTTTGATAAAGAGAGCTTTACCGATTATGTAGAAAATTATTTGATATGGGAAATAGGTGACCTCACACAGTACAAAGGTCATGTTACTCGTAATATGGAAGGACATACTATTTTAGATTCGGAGAACAAGATAAGAAAATATGCAGATGCTAAGTGGTTAATAGACGAGATAAATAATTAGTACTATAAACGGCAACTTTGGCAAAGTTTTAAACTTTGGCAAGTTGCTGTTCTTATAAAAAACAAAGACGCTTAATTACAATAAATGTAATTAAGCGCCGAATACCCAAAAATACAACATCTTCTATTCTTTAACTTTTTGGTCTTTCTTTTCTTTCTTCGCAGCGCGTTTTTCTTTCAACGTCTTTTCCGGTTTCTTTAAGTTCTTCTGCTCTTTTAATGTTTTTTCTTTTGACATATTAGTAAACTTTAAAAATTAAAATTACTCACAAATATAAAAAAAATTAAAATAAAAGTACTTTAATAAATGTTTTTTTTTTTGCAAATAATTATTAACTTTATGAAAAAAAATTGATTTTATTATATAATTCATTATAAACTAATTAAATTATGTTAGATAATACCATAGATATTTTTGGATTTATTAGGAAGGTTGAGCTTTTTGATTCGCTATCCGAGAGTGAGCTACAAATAATAGCCGAGAAGTTTGAAATAGTTAGATTTGAGAAGGGAGAGATATTATTTAAAGAAAATAATGAGCGGCGAAGTGTGTATATCATCTATTCGGGCAAGGTAGAGCTGATAAAATCTACTCCATTCGGTGATGAAAAACGTTTAGTGATATTTCAAAACTATGACTTCATTGGCGAGGGCGCTCTTCTTGACAACACTCCCCATTCTACTACGGCGCGAGCCATGGAAGATACGATTACTTTTTCTTTGGATACAATAAAAAACAAACAGTTCTTAGAAATAAACAGCTTAATTTCTTTAAAAACACTCAAGTATTTATCCAAAGTCATTCTTAGACGGATGAACAATGCTAATTCGCATTTGATGAACATTGGAACTCAATACGTTTCCGGACGTACCCGCCTGGAACACGATTTGCTTGGGGAACGTACAGTCTCCGAGGAGGCTTACTATGGTATTCAAACACTTAGGGCAGTGGAGAATTTTAATATTAGCGGTATAACGCTCAGCTTTTATCCGGCACTTATCACGAGTTTTGCAATGGTCAAAAAGGCTGCAGCTATAGCTAATAACGAATTAAAATTACTTCCCGACAACATTACATACGGCATAAAAAAAGCTTGCATAGAGATAATCAATGGACGTCTTCACAAACATTTTCTTGTGGATATGATACAGGGAGGCGCCGGGACATCTACCAATATGAATGCCAACGAAGTAATAGCCAATCGTGCTTTAGAAATAATGGGACACAAAAAAGGCGAGTATAAATATTGTCATCCGAACAATCATGTCAATCTGTCTCAATCTACCAATGATGCTTATCCTACTGCGGTACATATAGCGATGTATTTTAGCAATCAGAAATTATTAGAGCGGATAAAAGCATTGGTCTCTTCGTTTAGAAAAAAAGCAGAAGAATTTGCGCATATTATCAAGATGGGACGCACTCAATTGCAAGATGCCGTTCCTATGACGTTAGGACAAGGTTTTGATGCTTATGCGGCTACTTTAGAGGAAGAGATATCCAGGTTAGAGCATAATTCAAAAAACTTTCTTGAAGTAAACATGGGGGCTACTGCAATAGGCACAGGTATATGTTCGGAACCAGAATATCGTGAGGCAGTTATTGGTGCGCTTCAGCGAGTTACAGGATTAAATATTCGTCTGGCAGACAATCTGGTTGAAGCAACACAAGATACAAGTGCGCTTCTTATATACTCTTCTTCTTTAAAACACTTAGCCATTAAGCTCTCTAAAATAAGCAATGACCTCCGACTATTGGCCTCCGGACCAAGAGCAGGATTGCATGAGATTAATTTGCCGCCGATGCAGCCGGGTTCTTCTATTATGCCGGGGAAAGTGAATCCGGTTATACCGGAGGTAGTCAATCAAATAGCGTTTAAAGTTATAGGAAACGACCTGACCGCTTCTCTTGCGTCTGAGGCAGGACAATTAGAATTAAATGTTATGGAGCCGGTGATAGTGCAGTCTATTTTTGAATCCTTAGAGATGTTAAAAAACGGTATGGACACGCTAAAATTCAAATGTATAGATGGCATAACAGCAAATAAAGAAATTTGTAACAACTACGTACTCAACAGTATCGGGCTTGTTACTGCATTGAATCCTTATATTGGTTACGAAAATTCTACATTAGTTGCTAAGGAGGCGTTAGAGACCAATCGCGGAGTATATGAATTAGTTCTTGAGAAAAATTTGCTTTCTAAACAACAATTAGATGAGATTCTTAAACCCGAAAACATGATAGCACCACACAAATTCAGATGGTAAAATATTTTTACAAGACAGAGATTTGACAACTTTTAAAAAGTTGTCAAATCTTAAAATTAACACATAAAATTTTGTAACTAAAAAAGTTTTTCATAAATTTGAAAAAATTAAAATTAATAAATCGTGTTTCTTAAAAACGTTGCAAAAATAAATACAATAAAAATAAGAAAAACATATAAAAAAGTACGTTTTTTGTAAGTGATTGAAACACAATGAAAAAAAAATCAAAAAAATCTAACTTTTTTTAATTATTTGATAGCGTAAAATAATGGTGACTAAACACGCTATTTATTTTAT
>DYQJ01000440.1 GCA_020719345.1 Draconibacterium orientale
AGTCTGGAGATTAGTTCCAGGTCATGAGGTGGAGGGAGTAGGTAATGAAGGCAACAGGAAGGTTGAAGAATTTATTAAAAATAAATAAATGCAAGTTTTTGACGGCAAATTGACGCCAAGGTGCTAAGGAGTCCAGCCCGGCCTGATTATGTAGGCCAATACAAAAACCTTATTAAAAATGATTCGTAATGCTCGTTGCTGAACAGTTTCAAGTGAGACTGATGTGTCAGACCGGACAAGCATTATTCAAGAACTGGACGTATAGCTGTGGTATAAAAGTGGACAATATATTTTTTATTTTCTTTTATTTTTGAGTTCAGCACCTGTAACTGACAGAAAATCAATAACATTATTTTTCGAGGACCACGGATTAATTTCACAAATAATGCTACTAACTATCTCTGCACGTACAACAAACAACAGCAATAGTGTGCGAAACGAAACAATCAAGTCTTCAAGTGCGAAACGCGACTTAGCAGACTTCCGCCCTACAAATGCGACAATTTTTCATGATTGTTTCGTTTTAGACACGCACAGTATTGTTGTTTTAACTTTATTGCTCGTACAAAGTTAGTTAGCAGCATAAGATTTCCTATCAGTTACTTTTCCAGATACTAAATTCAAAAATAAAATGCACTGTTACGTAAAAATCAAATCGATGCCAATAATAGCCAATTCGTTTCCGTTGTATGTTGTTGCAGTTTTTACTGATCTATTTTCTTTATTTTTGTATTCACGGCAATCTTGCTGGTTGATTATTATTGGTGTCCTGTTACACGAACGAAACCACATGAATTTATTTATTTATTTAAAATTTCAAAAACATGTAAGATAAGTGTAACATAATATACATAATATACGTAAAATACATGTTTTTTGGAACCTTACTGCAGGGCCAGATAGCCTCTTACGCAGGTCCAAAAGTATGATAAAAAATTGACTTAAACAAAAAGCAACAAATTATAAAACGAAAGTAATGGTAATTAAAAGTAAGAACACTTTAAAAATCTGCGAAGG
>DYQJ01000043.1 GCA_020719345.1 Draconibacterium orientale
AATTTTCTGTAACTAAATTTTTACTTAATAAATTTACGAATTAAATCACTAATATATTCGCAAAGATAATATTTTTTTAATAAAGATGTCAAAAAAGTTTAAATTAGTATAAACTTTTTTCTAAATATTTATTTTTTTAGTTTTTTTTAGTTACTTTTGTAATAAATAATTATATTTTAAAAACCTAAAACGATGAAGTTAAATATTTTTTTTTTGATTGTAATTTTTTCATTACTTTTTATTACTGCATGTAATAAAGAAAAAGGAAGGATAGTTATTCATGATGTAACTTATGAAATACAAAATTGTAAGCTGCCTTATATAGTCAAATTTGTGTCTGATTTGACATATAAAGAAGGTGACGTGGAGTTTATTTGGGATTTTGGCGATGGACAGACTTCTCGCTCCCGCAATCCCATAAACATATATAAAGAAAAAGGTATTTATAATGTGAAGCTTACGGTCAATAACTATGATAAGACCGAAGAAATTAATGTCGCGGTGGACATAAGAAATGAGAGTATCCCTGTGATAGCCGATTTTGATTACGAGACGATTTATAATTATTATGCGCCTGCCGAGATAAAATTTAGGAACACCTCCGTATATGAAAGTTCTATATTGTGGAACTTTGGCGATGGTTTCGGGAGTAATGACACGGTCACCTCACATATTTATGAAAACCCGGGAGAATATGACCTCGTGCTATCGGCTATTTGTGGAGACGATACAGTAAGTGTCACCACCAAAATAAAGATTCTGCCGCCTCCAGAGAATATTGCAATAAAGCGTGTTAGCATCTGGATGCCTTCACAGCACAACAACAAGAACATAGATTTGAAAATTTTGTATGATATTTTTGATGAAACGCCAAATACTATTTCCACAATAAATGCCGGTAGTTATCCTGTTCATTGGAATATGTATGAAGAATTGTTCTTCTTTGACGGTGACTATAACGAGGAGAATTTACAATTTGAAATATATGAACACTCAAATAATTTCTCCCCAATAGCGACTTTTGCTATACCTACTTACCGCATTAGCGAGCTGCACTATCCTAATATTTTAACTATAGACAATGGAAACGGTTATTCGGCTGAAATAGCATTAGATTACAAATAATAATAATGTATAGTTAAACGTTTTCGTTGTAAATTAAAAATAAAATAAACATATTTGCAAACATAGTAAATTTAATTCATAAGTTATGAAAATCTTAAAAATAAAAATGTTGGTACTGCTGGTCGTTATTACATCGGCAAATTTGTTCTCGCAAACTGACCGCGAATGGTGGACTGCTCTCTCTTCGGGCTGGAAAAAAGTGTTTCAAGCTCAGGAGCTAAAAGGAAAAGATATTACTCCGAATGATGAGCAGCTGGAACGTATAGTAAAAATAACATATCTTGATTGTTCTTACAACACAGACATAGAAGACCTAAAACCACTCGCAAAGCTAATATTATTGGAGGAGCTTCGTTGTAACAATACAAAGATTAAAGGATTAGAAGGGCTGGAGAAATTGCAAAATTTAAAAGTTCTTGACTGCTCTAACAACGACAATATCAACAGTTTGACTCCTATCAGTGAGGTCACGAGTCTTAGAGAATTAAAATGTGGAAACACGATGATTAAAAACTTAGCCCCGCTAAAAAACTTGAAAAATTTGAAGGTATTAGATGTGCATTATTCTACTGTTAATAAATTAATAGTCATCTCCGAGCTGAAGAATTTAGAGAAATTAGATGTCTCACAAAACTTACCGCTGTTTGACATCATTGGGGTAGAAGGACTGACTAATCTGTTGGAGTTCAATTGTAGTGAGACGCGGGTAAATGATTTAACCCCGCTTCAAAATTTAAAATTCTTAGAAGTCCTGAATGTTTCTAACACGACAGTTGGCACCTTACGTCCTTTGCAAAATGTGAAGACCTTAAAAGAGCTGGATTTTTCTAACACCTCTGTTACTTCGGTGAGCTTAGATTATTTGTACACACACATCTCGTTGACCATGTTACGAGGTCGCGAGACCAATACCACAGAAAAAGATGTGACTTCGTTTCAATCCATCTATTCAAAAAAGAATCCGAACTGCACGATAATAATTACCCCGAAAACAGAATAAATAAAAGGGTCTCTCTTTTTTCATAAAGCCAAAAATATTTCTTTTTGGCTTTTTGAATTTATACTCAAAACTTGCCAAAGTTGAAAACTTTGGCAAGTTGCCGTTTATAGTATAAATTATACATAATTCCATATATCAAGAAGACTTTTGAAGGTCTTTTTGCGAACTTTGTCTATTTCGTATCTCGGTATCCAACGGGCTTCGGTTATTCCCTCATCCGTTTTAGGAATTAGTTCTTCGTGACCTTTGTAGAGCATCTCGAACCAGTATGTTCGTTTCAAATAATATTTATCATCCTGGTAAAAAGTATGAAATGTAGAGGGCAATTGTTTTACTACAAACGGCATTATTCCACATTCTTCTTTTACTTCTCGCACTGCTGCCTCTTGATAGCTTTCACCATGTTCTACTTTGCCTTTGGGTAAATCCCAATGCTCATATCGGTTAATAATCAATATTTTATCGCGACCATCTTTAACCAGACCTCCCGCGGCTTCTACATATTTGAAACACGACTTCAAATTTTGATACAACTCATTTAAGCTCTCGCTATAAATATACAATTCAGGAACGTCATTTTCACTGAACTTTTTTATTAACTCGGCTAATTCTTTTCGCTTTGTATATTGCGCATATTCCGGCTTGTAATCGTCGGTTAAATAAATCACTCGGTCATTAAAAAATATTTTAATCATCTTTTGATATTTTTGGAATATTATAAATTAGTTCTTCTGTCGTTTAACAGAAAAAGCGTTTGTCTGTTTATTATTATTTAATTATTTTCAAATTTAATTATTTTCATTTTATTATCTTTCTTTTTAAGATTTTTTTTTTACTTTTGTGCAAATTTAATATTCTTTAATGATATTTAAAAGTGTTTTATATGAAAAATAAAAAAATATTTGTTTTTTTTCTATTTCTCTGTTTTTTTCTGAACGAAATTGTGGTCAAAGCCGACAGCATACCGATGCAGGATCCACTAAAAAAAACAGTCTATCTCTTTGATATTAAAGAAGAAATTAGTCCTTCTACGTGGCGAAAAACCCAGATAGCTTTTGCTAAGGCAAAAGATATACAAGCGGAGATAATTATTATACATCTTAATACTTACGGCGGACTGTTAGAGGCAGCGGACTCCATTCGCACCGCAATATTAAATTTGAACATCCCGATTTATGTTTTTATTGACAATAATGCCGCCTCCGCAGGTGCTTTAATTTCTATTGCTTGCGACAGCATCTACATGCGTAGAGGTGCAAATATCGGCGCCGCTACTGTAGTCAATCAAACCGGCGAAAAGATGATGGATAAATATCAGTCTTACATGCGTGCCATCATGCGTGCAACAGCCGAATCGCATGGAAAAGATACTATCATAAATGGAAAAGACACACTCATCAGCTGGCACCGTGACCCTGCAATAGCAGAGGCAATGGTAGATGAAAATAAAAACATAGAAGGAATAACAGCAGCCGGCGAAATACTAACGTTCACATCATCGGAGGCAATAAAATATGGCTATGCAGAGGCAGAAATAGAAAATATTACAGAAATATTAGAACGAAACAATATAGATAATTACCAAATTATAGAATATAAAGACAGCTTCCTTGACAAAATTATTGGACATCTTATGAACCCTATATTGCAAAGTATATTAATAATGTTGATTGTAGGAGGAATATATTTTGAACTGCAATCACCCGGAATAGGATTTGCGCTTCTCACTTCTATCGTTGCGGCAATATTATATTTCGCGCCGCTTTACTTAGAAGGACTGGCAGAAAATTGGGAACTATTGATATTCGCCATCGGGGTACTGCTGATAATAGTAGAAATTTTTGTCACGCCAGGATTCGGACTAATCGGGATAGTTGGAATTTTTGCAGCGTTATTTGGACTTACAATGAGCTTAGTAGATAATATTATTTTTGATTTTGACCTAAATATATGGGAATATCTTAATCCTATATTTGAAAAGATGTTACAAGTTGTTGTCTCCATGTTATTTTCTATTTTTATATCTATTCTACTTGCACCTAAGATATTACAAAACAAAGCATTTAGCTTTCTCGCACTTAATACTACTCAAAAAAAGGAGGATGGATACTTATCGGTGGACAATAACATTAATTACATGTTAGGAAAAATTGGCGTAACTGCCACTAAATTAATGCCTAGCGGTAAAGTAGAAATAGAAAAAGAATTATATAATTGCACCGCTACATTTGGGTTTATTGAAAAAGATACGGCAGTAATAGTTATTCGTCAAGAAGGAGGACAGCTTTATGTTCAAAAAGTAAAATAATTTTATACTATAAATCTGCAACTTTGGCAAAGTTTTCAACAAAAATCATTCAAGAACCTTATAATTTATTCTTTAACTGACTGGCATCCTGTTTGTTCTATCAGCTGACTACGGTATTTTATATGTAATTTAGATTTAGAAATAAAGCCCCGGTATTTCTTATTTTTTACCACCGGCAAATTCCATTCATTGGTTTCGTCAAACTTTTTCAATATTGTCTCAACCGAGTCATTGTATTGGATAACACGATGAGGTCTTTTCATTACTTGCTTAACTTTTATCTCTAAATACATTTCTTGCCGAAACATTATGGCACGAACGTCATCTAAGTTAATAATTCCTTTAAATTCATGCTCTTTTGTTATCACTGCAAAAATATTTCGTTTGCTTGTTTTTATGACCTCCACCAAGTCGCCGAGATTACCTTCATAATCAATCGTTTTTATGTCCGTCTCTATTATTTCTTGAGTTTTGAGCTGCGAGAGAATATTTTTATCCTTGTTAGCAGTAAAAATCAAGTTTTTGGAAGCTAATTTCTTCGTGTCCATAGAATATGGTTCAAAATGTTTAGAAATTAAATAAGACGTAGATGAAACTATCATCAGTGGAATTATCAGCTCGTATCCTCCTGTCACTTCGGCGATTAGAAATATAGCGGTCAACGGGGCGTGCATTACCCCGCTCAAAATTCCGGACATGCCTACTAATGTGAAATTGCTTTCCGGCAGATGCGAAATATCAGCTAAATTAATTGACTTTGCAAAGAAATAACCGGAGAAGGCGCCCACAAAAAGTGAGGGCGCAAAATTTCCTCCATTTCCTCCACTTGAAAGAGTAATAGAAGTGGCTAAGACCTTGATTAACATTATTATTCCGACAAAGAAGACGATAAAATATTCATTATCTATTTCAAATTGAAACAAGCTGTTTTCCAATAATTTATTAGCCGAATTACTTGCTAATGACTTTATACTTTCGTATCCCTCGCCAAAAAGTGGCGGGAAAAATAGACACAGAATCCCCAAAATTATTCCGCCTATAATCGCTTTTTTAAATACCTGAATTTTGTATTTTTCAAAAATGCCTTCCACTAAATGCGTTATCTTAATGTAATACAACGAGATAAAACCGGATAGAATACCGAGAGCTATATAAAATGGAACATTATGATAATCAAATTTTTCGGTCAAATTAAAAAAGAACAGCATATCTTCTTGCAATATTATCTTGGACAACAACGCACCACTCACAGCAGCAGTAATAATAGCGATGAGCTCCGTTATCACTATATCTGCAAGTATAATTTCTATGGCAAACATTACTCCCGCTATCGGCGCATTAAAAACGGCGCCAATACCGGCTGCGGCTCCGGCTGCTAATAATACTGTTCTCTCTTTGTAATTCAAATGAAAAAGACGAGCATAATTAGAACCTATAGCCGAACCCGTAACGACAATCGGCGACTCAAGTCCTACCGACCCCCCGAAACCTACTGTCAATGAGCTCGTTAATATATGCGAATACATTTTATCTTTATATACGAAGCTTGATTTCTGTGCTATTTCATATAAAATATTAGCTACTCCCTTTCCCAGACGACCATTGAAAAAAATTTTCACTACAATTATTGTCAATAATATTCCCAAAAGGGGACTAAATAACAATACTAAATGGTCATAGCTTGCTATCTGCTTATTTGACAACAATAAATGAATATAATGAACCAACGTTTTTAATATTATCGCAGCAAAACCGGCTATCAACCCCACCAAAACGCCGGATACTATCAAAAATTGGTTGCGACTAATTTTGTTGTGCAACAAATTTATAGGATAACTTAATAAATACAATACCTTAGATTTAAACGACATAGTATAATTATTTTATTTCTAACAGCATATATGTTCTTTTTTCAATTCCCATTGCCATGCTGATAGCAACATCTCTTCAAGTGTCATATCTGCCTTCCATTTTAATATGTCATTTGCCTTCTTCGTGCTTGCCCAAACAGCTGATACATCACCTGTTCGGCGCTCTAATATCTTGTAAGCCACTTTTTTAGAAGTCACTTTTTCAAATGTGTTAATTATATCCAAAACAGAATATCCCTTACCGAGTCCCAGATTATAATATTCATATCTGTTCTTATTTTCGTTCTCAAGCAACCGTTTTAGAGCAATAATATGTGCCTTTGCAATATCTACAACATGAATATAATCGCGAACGCAAGTGCCATCGGCGGTGTCATAATCGTTCCCAAAAACATATAATTCGTTTCGTTTTTGTAGAGCAGTAGCAGTTAAAAGTGGTATCAAATTATATGTTTTTATCGGGTCCTCCCCTATTTCTATCGTTGGATGAGCACCTATCGGATTAAAATAACGAAGCGCAATCGCTTGTAAATTAGTATTAGTAAGAATATAATCTTGTAACATCTGCTCGGCGATTTGCTTAGTGCGACCATACGGAGAAGTAGCCGATTTCATTGCCAAATTTTCCGAAACCGGTAAAATATCGGAATCTCCATACACAGCACACGAAGAAGAAAACACTAATTTGACAGGTTTAGAATAAGTTGACAGACAAAACAGCAAGTTTATCAACGAAGTAAGATTATTATGATAATACTTCATCGGAAAAGATACCGACTCTCCTACCGCTTTAAATGCTGCAAAATGAATTATTCCAGTGATGTCTTGATTGACACTAAAAAAATCGGTTACGGCTTGCAAATTGCACAAGTCAAGTTTGTGAAATTCTGGTCTTTTGCCTGTTATTTTTTCTATTTGTGATAATGTTCGTTCCTTAGAATTGATTAAGTTATCTATAATAACTACTTGGAAATTATTTTCTAAAAGCTCCACTACGGTATGCGAACCGATATAACCGGTACCTCCGGTGACTAAAATTTTCTCGTTCATCTTAAATATATATTAATTAAATAATTGGTCATCTTCTTGATTGACAAAATTATAATCTTTCACTATCGTCTCCAAAAAAATGCGTGGATGGTCTTTGTGTTGATTATAAATTACATCTATTTTGTCGGCTACTCTGGTTGCCGTTTTTTTTAATAGTAAAACAGATGCCTCATTTTGTAAGCGGCTGTAAGCATTAATTACCTCATTGACAATGTAAATGTCGTTGTCGTTAAGTATTTTTACTTCCTGATATTTGAGCTGATAATTCTTCGGGATAAATCTAAAAACCGAGTCTTTAAATATAGGACGTTGACGAAGACTAAGCACCGTTGTACCGGCGGCAATATCTCCCAGCCGTTGTCCCTTGCCATTAGCAAGAACGGAGATGATAGCCACCACTCCGGTAAAAAGCCATATATCTATCAGTCTTAATATCCAACGCGTGAAACAGTCTAATATAGTGACCTGTGAGCCGTCAAGCTTAGCCACTCGGATTTTCATAAAGAACTTCCCTAAGGTTTGTCCTTGCAAAAATCCTTCAAAAATAACACTATAAAACATCAGTGGCAACATAAATAACGAAAAAATAATCCATATATCAGAGCCGAAAACATCTGATAAATAAACAAATATCACTAAAATTAAGATTATGTAAGCAAAATAAACAACGAAATCTATTAACTGTGCAATGACGCGGTCACCTATGCTCGCCACGTCAAATTCCAGCGTGACATTCTGTGCAGTTTCTATTTCTATGCGTTCCATTAAATTTTTTTTTATTTTTATATTACAAATATAAATTTTATTTTTATATTGCAATAATTTTTTAAAATAAAAAAAATGAAAGAAGTAGTTTTTATCAAAAAGAATTTAAAAAAGTGGAAAGAGTTTGAAAATGTGATGCTCGCACCCAGCAAGATTTTGCCGGATAAGATGGCAGATTTATTTGTAGAAATAACCGATGACCTCGCTTATTCGCGAACATATTTTCCGCATTCAAGCACCACACAATATCTTAACTCGCTGGCACTTAAAATGCACCGTCTTATATACAAAAACAAGCGCGAGAAAAAAAGTGTAATAAAACAATTCTGGATAACAGGGTTTCCACTGTTAATGTATCGCTTTCGCCGCGAAATATTATTTTCGCTAATTATTTTTACTGTCGCTACTCTCATCGGAATCCTCTCTGCCTCTGAAGATGAAACCTTTATTCGTACTATCATGGGAGATTATTATGTGGAAATGACAAAGGAAAATATTAAAAATAATGACCCAATGGCAGTATATAAACAAGCTAATGAAGTGGACATGTTCTTAGGGATAACAATAAACAATATACGAGTCTCATTTTTTGCCTTCACATTAGGTATATTTTTCTCCATCGGAACCGGCTGGATATTGTTTGTAAACGGAGTAATGCTGGGAAGCTTTCATTATTTTATGTATGAACAAGGCGTAATAAAAGAGGCACTGCTCGCAATATGTATGCATGGAACGTTAGAAATTTTTGCTATCGTCATAGCGGGGACAGCCGGATTGATTATGGGAAATAGTATCTTGTTTCCAAAAACTTATTCGCGACTTTTATCTTTTAAAGAAGGAGTTAAAAACGGCGTTCAAATTGTATTGGGACTAATTCCTTTTTTTATAACTGCCGGATTTATAGAGGGATTCATTACCCGTTACACACACGCACCTGCATGGTTTAGAATATCTTTTATTTTAAGTTCCGTTATTTTTATCATCTGGTACTTTTTCTTATATCCTAACAAATTAGCAAAAAAATATAATTTATAAATATAAACTTAATACTTAAATTTATGACCACAATAGAAATAATTGGTTACTTAGCTTCGGTGATAATAGCTATTTCAATGGTAATGAGTTCATTACTAAAATTAAGAATAATAAATCTGGTAGGTGCAATTCTATTTGCCGTCTACGGTTTCATGCTCAAAGCATATCCGGTAGGAGTGTTGAACACTTTTATCGCGATTGTGGACATCTACTATCTATCGCGAATGTTCTTAAAGAAGGAATATTTTAAAGTCTTGTACGTCAGACCTAACAACTATTATTTAATCACGCTATTAGAATTTTATATAGAAGACATTAGAAAATTCTATCCTAATTTTAGCTACAAACCTGAGATGAACACCGTAAGTTTCTTTATCTTACGAAATATGCAGGTTGCCGGAGTATTTCTTGCACATGAAATAGATAAAGACAAATTATTTATCGGACTTGATTACGCTATTCCAGACTATCGCGACTTCAAACTTGGAAGATATGTTTACCAAAGTGCTGCCATTTTCAAAGAGAAAGGAATACGACAGTTACACTCGGAAGTTCATTCTACTACCAATAAAAAATATCTCAAAAAGATGGGATTTGTTGAAACACAATACAACGGGAAGGAATGTATGATAAAGTCAATAGAATAACATGTTACAATCTCTGGCATGTTTCATTTATTAATCTGCGCAAAGTTACACAAAGAAATAAAGTGCAACTACTTTTTAACGTTAATGGAAGATGCCAATTATGATTGTACTTTTAATTATTTAAAATTAAATAATATTGAAACAATATTTTTATATTTGCACACTATATAAAAAAATAAAATGAAAGAAGAGTTTAACGAAGACGAAATAAAACATGAATTTGGTGTTGAAAAAGATATTGAAGAGATTCATCCTTTTGACCCCGATAGAATTTCTATTGACAAAAAAATAATAACGATGGATAGTTGTTTGAGACGTTTAGAACAAGGAACTATAAATTTGACTCCTGATTTTCAAAGAAATTTAGTTTGGAATTTAGAAAAAAAGAGTCGCTTAATAGAATCATTGATTTTAAAAATTCCTATTCCAATGTTTTATGCATCGTCTGACGAAAAAGGAAACCTAACAATTGTTGATGGTTTGCAACGTCTTTCTACTATACGCGATTTTATTTTAGGCGAAGAATTTATCAAAACAAAAAATAATGAAAAGAAAGGTGAAGGTTTTAAATTGTGTAGTTTAGAATTTTTGGCATCAAAATTCAATAATTATATTTTTAATCAAATACCAACCGAAATTCAAAATAGATTATTTGAAACTGAATTTACTTTTACGATAATAAATCCGGGTACTCCCGAAGAGGTAAAACGAAACATATTCAAACGAATAAACACAGGTGGCGAACCGCTAACTTCTCAAGAAATTAGACATGCTTTATACAATGGTAAATCTACCGAGTTATTAAAACAACTATCGGAAAATGAAAATTTTAAGACTGCGACTTCTTCGTCTATTGATGATACTCGCATGGTTGCCAGAGAATTAATCTTGCGTTTTGTTGCTTTTGCAGTAAGAGGTTACGAAAATTATCCAAAAAATAGCGACATGGATAGTTTTTTATGTGATACAATGAGGGTTATTAATAGTTTTCCACAATTAAAATCAAAGGAGATACAAAAAATATTTCCAGATAATGATGTAATCAATCAATTGAAAATACGAGAGATTAAAATTATAGAAGAACGATTTAATTTAGCAATGCTTCGTACATTCAATTTGTTAGAAAAACATGCATTTAGAAAAAGTTATAGCGACAAAAAACTTGCACCTATAAATAAATCGCTTTTTGAGGTGTGGAGCGTTAGTTTAAGCAAAATATCAGAATTTGATTATAATAAAATATTAGAACGAAAGTCAGAATTTGAACAAAAAAATATAGAATTGTTAAATAATATTGATTTCAAAAAATCAATTTCAAACGATAGTTGGAAAACTTGGGGCGTAAAAACAAGATTTGAAAAGGTTAATGAAATGTTACACGAAATAATAAATTTGTAAATATAACTTATGATAACTAATATAAAATTACAATATTTTAAGTCTTTTGTTGAAAATAATATTCCAATAAAAAATTTAACCTTACTAACAGGATTAAACAGTTCGGGCAAAAGTAGTTTGATCCAAGCGATAAGAATAATTAGTAATACGTTACACGAAAATAAAAATATATTACTTGCAGGGCATGGTTCATTTGAAGAAGTAATAAATAAATCGGGCAAAGATAATATTAATTTTGAAGTAACAGATTCGTCTTTAAAAAATCTAAAAGTAAATGTTTGGAAAGACGATTTCAAAGTAATACCACATAATTATAAGTTTCCACAAATAATTTATATCTCAGCAGATAGATTCGGTCCGCTATCTTCTATTCCCATAACAAATAATTACTCGGAGGAATTAACCATTGGTCAGCAAGGCGAAAACATACTCAGATTTATAGAACAATATGAAAATCAAGAATTAAATGAAATATTGAGACATGAAAAATCAGAGGGTGTAACACTGATATACAATTTAAAAGCATGGATTCAAGAAATTGCTCCCAATGTTAAGTTTAGGTATGAAATAAATAAAAAAAGCGATTCTTCGTTTTCTTTATTCAACGAACACAGAGCCGCAAATGTTGGTTTTGGTTTAAGTTATACTTTACCGGTAATAGTTGCCGCCTTAGCAGGAACTTTTATTAAAAATTCAATTATTTTAATAGAAAATCCCGAAGCACATTTGCATCCCAAAGGACAAACTGCGATTTCAAAATTGATAGCATTATGTGTATCGGCTGGCGCACAAATTATTGTAGAAACCCACAGCGACCATCTGTTTGATGGAATACGTATTGCCGTTAAAAATGAATTAATATCTAATGATAAAGTCCAAATTCATTGGTTCGAATTAGATGAAAATAATAATACTCAAATTTACTCACCTCTTATTGATAAAAATGGTCGTTTAAATGAGTGGCCAAAATATATGTTTGACCAATTTGAAATTAACTCATCCGAATTATTATAACTCAAAATTATGATATATTTTTATTTTAACGACTGTATTTATTCAAATTTAGATAAATATATAATTTTAGATATGCTAAAAAATACATTGTTGGAATACAAAAATGTAAAAGAAAAAGTAAAAGAAAATATTGATGGAATAGTTACAAATAATGAACCCAGCAAAATTATTTTAAATAATTCAAATTTTACTTTAAAAGATTGTATTACTTCACTACCTGATAGAGATTTGAGAAATAATGCGTTTAGTTTATTTAGAAAGTACCATTATGATAATTTCTTTGCTTTTGATTTTGAATTGAAAAATTATACAATTGAGATTAATAATTCAATTAGTGATGCATTATTTATTGCTATTACCGATATCAACAACGGCATATTGTTTACTATTCCTACTTTTACTTGTCTTAAGCAAAATATTTTAGAAATAAATGCAGATAATTACGACATACTTAAAGTTTTTAATCTTTATGGAAATAAAGAAAATACCGAATTTATAATAAATCTTATTTCTAAACAAATTCTGGAGTCTTTACCTAATTTTGAAAAATTTATCTCAACAATAGGAGACTGCAAGTATTCCGATAAATTTGAAAAATCATTTAAAGAATTACCTTTAAATATGCAAGAAACTTTAATTTTATCTTTTCAAAAAGCCATAGATAGAAAAGGGAACACAAAATTTTATGCTGATGAAGATTTAATAAAAGATGTTACTCCAAGTTCTTCTAAATATAAAACTTACGAACTAAGAATATTTAATCCAATGGCACTAAGAATTTATTTTAATGAAAGTTCAAATTTTACTTTTTTAGCGTCAATAGAAAAGAAACCAAATCCAAAAGTGCAAGATAATGACATTGTAACTGCAAATAAGATAATTAAGCAATTTTTTGAGTAAATAATTGTTTGAAAGACGAACTGAAAACTTGACAGAATATCAAATAAATTTAGTATTTAATTTAGTCGTAAAAATAAGAACTAAATCAAATATCACTGAAATTGAAAGAAATAAAGCATTAGAAATTATTGATATTATATTAGATAAAGCACCAGAAATTTTATATGAAATTGATAATGTTAATTGCCAAATTTTATTATACGCACAAACCACAAAACTATTTAATAAACGAAAAACTATGTTAAACATACATTTTTGCGACATTTTTAAAGACAAGATAAAAAATCAATCTTTTGAAGAAACAGTTACTAATAAGATTAAAGAACTGGAAATGAGGAGTAACTTGAAAGCCGGCGGCTCTATCTTGTCGTTTGGTAAGATATTTATTCTCAAAACATCTAAACCGCATACCAGAACGATTATTGAGACGCAAACTCTTCATATAGAAGGAGACGAGATAAAATGTTTGTTCATACGTGATATTATTGCGAACAAAAATTTTGAGTACAGCTACGGAAAAGTTATATACCCTAAAATAAAAGCAGGAATATGGCTAAAAGAAAACCCGCTCGAAGACGAAGAAAAAACTGCTTTCATTGACGAATACAGACGAAAAAATACCTCATATAAACAGCTGGAGTTCACACCGACACATCTAAAAGATTGGTTTTCAGAGTTTAAACTAAATTTACAGAACAACATTTACGAAACGGAAGACTGGGTAAAATACGCACTCAACGACTCATTTACCGAAGGAATGAACGACAAATATGTAAATACTGTCCGACTCGTGCTGTTGGAATTACTTAAAGAAAATATAGATGTAAATGTTTTACAACAAAAAGAAGATATAAAAATATGCACCTATATAAATCACAACATCGGGGTAATTTTTTCTAAAATAAATACAGACGAAAATAATGTTATTTATTTGTTATTCAACGCCGCACATGTAGAAAACCAAAGCGAACATTGGCTAAAAAATGTTAATTTGCTTACCAATAACCAGATAGATTTTACTAATAATCTGGAAAGCATCCGCCGTAAAGCTTTTCGTTCATACCCGAAGTGGACTTTAAACAAAGATGAATTATGGTTTAACATACAAAAAAGCCGCGAACAAAGTAATTTGTCCCTCACACGTGAACAAATAGAATTTTTTAAGAGCTTCAAATTTCCCCACTACATCAACGGACAGGCAGGTAGTGGAAAATCTACTATGCTATATTATTTATTTTCAAATGCTTATTACTATAAATGCTGTGATAGTATAAAAGGTGAAATAATATTTCTTACTGAAAATCAAACCCTATTAGAACATACTAAAAATGCAGTTTACGACCTGCTGACTAACAATCCGGAATTTAATACTCTTACATTAGAACAGAGAAATCAAAGCAGAAATTATTTCTTCGCTTTTAAAGACTTTTTAATCTCCTTAATTCCCGAAGAAGATAGATATTATTTTAGAGCCGACAAATATTTAGACTTCTCTACATTCAAAATGTTGTACGAAAATTCTAATCTGCCACGTCATATTATAGAAAAATACTCGGCAGAAGAATCCTGGTTTACAATAATAACATACATTTACGGTTACAAAACTGACCGAATTATTAAAAGCTCCGAATATTGTGACATCATCCCCAATAAATCGCAAGTTATTCCTAAGGAAATGTTTTTTGGAATAGAAGAAAATGTGCTTCCGTTTTACGAAAAATTGATTAAACATGATGAATACTGGGACAAATTAAAGATTATCAGATATATAGATGAAAATATAGGAATCAAAAACAAATATACTATTCTTATTTGTGACGAAGCACAAGATTTTTGCCGAGTAGAATTGAGATTTATACTCAGACTCTCCGAATATTTGCAATACGACCTATCTGATACTAAACAAGTCCCCGTTGTCTTTGCGGGAGACCCAAATCAAACGGTAAACCCTACCGGATTCCGACAAGATGAAATGATTAGTATGCTATACCAAGAACTACAAGAAATAGCAAGATTCAACTTCTCCCCAAAAGACAATATTTACAATCCTATTTTCAATTATCGTTCGTCTTCTTCAGTGGTAGCACTCGCTAATTTCGTGCAATATCACCGACTTAAAAATCTCGGAATCAATCAATTAAAACCACAAGAAGCAAAACGACCAATGCAAGATGCCGACAAAACGGTTAATATCTTTCTTAGCTACAACACAATAAATAACAACAAAGAGATAAAAAATAATCTCAAAGAAAAACTTAAATACAAAATTTTTATTCTTCCTGTAGATGCACACGAAAAAGATATGTACATAGCTAAACACAAATTCCTCTCCGAAATAGAAAAACCCGAAATACGAACCGCAGTAGAATCTAAAGGCGCTGAATATCAACATGTTGTCCTATACGGATTTGGCGAATATTTCTTAGAAAATCTAAAACAATTAACTGATAATAAAACAGATATAGACTCGCAATTCAAAAGACGTTACTTCTTTAACAAATTATACGTAGCAATCACGCGCGCACAAACAGAACTAATTATCATTGACAGCGAAAATGCCGCCGAACTATTCTGGCAAAAATTAGTAAATCAAGTAGAAATAATTTCTGAAGAATGGAATATTTTAAAAAGTCTTACCGAAATAACTATTATTTACAATCCCGACTCTATCAACAGTATAATACACAGCACTTTAGAAGACGCCATCAAAAATGCTAAGACCGACAAAGATAAAGGTATTTACGAACAAAACCCATCAAGATTGAAAGTTGCTTCTAATTTATTCTTCAAACTCGGAAACTGCGAAGAAGCGTATGAATGTCTTGCCGAAGCAGAAAAGATAAAAACTAATTGGAAAGCCGCCGCCGAATTCTATCTCAACGAAAGTCTAAAAATACCTTTTTACGAAAAAGCAGCAACTTGTTTTTTTAACGGCAGACTTTTTAAAGAACTCGAAACCAAAATAGCAAACAACTGGAAGGACGAAAAAAATGACATATATCTTGTAATTGCTCGACTTTTTAGCAACGACACCAAAATTATGTCCACCGATATAGAAATATTACACAAAAATCGCGAAGTTTTATATCTGATAATCAAAGACATCGACTGGCGAAAAGATATTATTTTTAAGTTCATTGAAAATATTAAATATATTCAAAAAATTGAACACAAAAAAGACTATGTCACCATACTTGAAAAAATAGCCACCTCACAAGACCCCGAACTGTGGAAAGAAATAGCCGAACTTAGATTCGTACTCAAAGATTACAAAGAAGCGTTGGATATATGGAAAGATATAGATGATTTTGAAAATAATCAAAATTACTTCTTCGCCGCCATAGAAGTAGCGAAAATCAACAACAATACCGAACAATTAATCATCGCACTTGACGGAATTAAAAAGTTCAAAACCGAAACCGAACAAAAAAATATTAACATACAGATATGGGAAACTCACAAAAATAACGATTCTACGATAGAGACAAAAGAATATTATCTGGTAATTTATAAGTCAATTTTGATTTTGAATATACAAGACGAAATTGTTAATTTCGCGAACATCACAGAAAAAAAATATGTTAATCATCTTCATGAAATAATTTCTTTTTATAAAGAAATACTCGCCGAAACAAAAATTGAACCTAAAATAATCGTTTTTATTATAGAACGACTCGCTAAAAACATGTGGAAAATAAATAAAACCGCAGACACCATTAACAACATTAATCTATTATATCTTGAACTCGCACAAAATAAAAATATTGTATATCAAGAGTTTACACAACAAGAGTTAGAAGAAATATCGGATTTCCCTAAAAATATACGACTAAATATCAGTCAGCAATTTAATAATATATCTATCAAAAACTTCCGCCAATTTGAGAACATTAATCTCAATAAATTAGGACTTTACAATCTCATATTAGGAGTCAACAATGTTGGTAAAACTTCATTATTAGAAGCGCTCCTCTTTGATACGAATCCGGAAAACTTTATTAAAAATCTATTTCTCGCTAACACAGAAAGACGAAAAACTACCAAAATAAGAAATAACGAGGGCGAAGAAAAATTCCTTATCAAAGATAAAAATATTTTAAAAGATTTTATCAACAAGAAAAACAACAGCAACGAAATAATATACAATATCTCCGAAAAAAGAAACACATGGAACTACGAAATTAAATATCTTAGCGAAGACGACAGAAATTATGTAGAGGACAAAAATATTGACATAAACGAATATATAAAATATATTGCCGACAACAAAATTACTTATGTTTACATATATAACATAATTAAGAAATTGCAAACCAACGACTTAATTAGAATGCCACTTATCCCTTACGGAAAAGGATACGGTGAAGACCTCGCACAAGTATATTATGAAGAAATAGAAAAACATAAAATCATTCGTAATAAATTTATCAATTCCATGAAATGCGTTATTCCTAAAATAGAACGAATCTCGGCAAACACCGAAACCGGCGAAATTGACATAGAAGAAACTGACACCGAAACCGCACAACCATTATATCAATACGGAGAAGGAGCAAATAAACTCTTTCGTATATTAGTGCAAATCAGCTTACAAAAAAAGAAATTCCTCCTCATTGACGAAATTGATGCTGGAATACACTTCTCTATTTTTCGTGACTTTTGGAAAGCGATACTAAATGCTGCAAGCTATAATGAAGTCCAAATTTTTGCTACCGCTCATAACATAGAATGTCTTAAATTTTTTAAAGACGTATTAGCAACCAACGAAATGGCTACATATCAAAAACATGCCCGAACGATAACCATCAGACAATTACCAAACAAACAAATAAAAGCATATATCCGACAATTTAACGAATTTCAATATGAAATTGATAATCAATTAGATATAAGAGGAGGAGAACTATGAACAACAATATTTTAATCCTCCTCGAAGGGAAAGCTGACATGTCTTTTATCCGCGACTATTTAAAACATATTTATAAAGATAAAATAAAAGATAATAACTCTACTAATTTGTTAAATTCTACAAACACTATTTCGCTTATCTTGAATCAAACCAAAATAAAAATAGAAGTCGTGGGAGGAGTTAGCAAGATAATTGACAATCTCCGAGCCAAAATCCAAGAATACAAAGATGCCGAATACAAAATATTGATAATTCAAGATGCCGACGACACAAAAAAAGACAAAAAAGAAGGCGGATACGAACAAAGACGAAAAAAAATCGCAGAATTAGAAAAAGAATTAGATACAAAATTACAACTCTTCCTTTTTCCTAACAACAAAGATGACGGTGACCTGGAAAAATTATTATTGAAAATCGCTAATAATGAAAAACTTAGCAGTGTAATAAACTGTTACCAAAAATATGCCGACTGTGTAAGTGAAATCACTAAAAACCAAAAACTACAAGAATCGCTGTTGGAAGATAAAAATAAAGTTTTTACCTATTTTCGTGTTTATACAGACATGCAAAAAGCTAAAGAAGAAAACCGAACATACACAACAGACCTCTGGGAATTAGACAATAACGAACTAAACGAATTACGAAACTTTTTTATAAAGAACATAACAAATCAAACGTAGTTATATTTTAAATATACTTTATAAACATTCAAAAAACAGATAAAGTTTTAAATATACTTTATAAACTTGCCAAAAAACAGATAAAGTTTTAAATATACTTTATAAACATTCAAAAAAACAGATAAAGTTTTAAATATACTTTATAAACATTCAAAAAACAGATAAAGTTTTAAATATACTTTATAAACTTGCCAAAAAATAATAAAGTATAAAATATATTTTATATATTTGCAACTAATTATTCAACTTTGGCAAAGTTTAAAACTGGTACGTTTATTTTGACTATTTTTTGAAATAATATTTTCCT
>DYQJ01000044.1 GCA_020719345.1 Draconibacterium orientale
ATAGTAATCTACTATTTTATCGTAACTTAATGTTAAATCTGTTGTAAATAAATTGCAATAACTTACTTGGTAGGTAGATAATTGTATTGCTTTTATTATCACTACATTTAGCATATTATCCGTAATATTTTTGTTCCACATTGTTAATTGGTAAAATTCGTATTTATAGTTTTTTTCTGTTTCTGTTTTTTTCAAAAAGTTTTTCGATATAGAATTTTTATTCAATTTTTTGGCATCTTTCATAACCGCTTAAAAGTAGTTTACACTTTTTTCTTTGCGAAACTCTGCGAGAAATTGATAATCAAATATTTCACGCAGAGTAAACCACTTCAAAAGTCTTCGACTATTTGAAGGGTAAGGTATAAAACTAAAACCCTTCCAAATTTATAAACTAAAACCTTTCAAATAGTCGAAGACTTTTGAAATGGTTGAATAGTGAAAAATAAATGCAGAAATATTTTGTAAATAAAAAAACATTTCATAATTTTGTGAAATATTAAAATGATTAATTTAAAATATAAAAATCTTAAATAAACATGGAATTTCTACAAAATTTATTGGACAATGCTCAGACGCCAATTTTGTACGCATTCATATTGGGACTGATGACCGCTATCAGTCCCTGTCCGTTGGCTACAAATATTACCGCTATCGCATACATTAGCAAAGACATAGAAGACAAAAGAAAGATTTTTGTAAACGGTTTAATTTATACACTTGGAAGAGCCGTAAGCTATACTTTGATAGGTTTAATTCTTTTTTTTGGTGCAAGTAAATTTGAAATTTCAAAAATATTTTCTTCGTATGGGGAAAAATTTTTAGGTCCGCTGCTAATAATTATTGGTATTTTGATGTTAGATATTATCAGCATCAAATTTCCTTCTTTAGGAAAACTCACTGACAAGATGCAAAATAGTACCAAGAATGGAAGTTGGTTTAGTGCCTTGTTGCTTGGAGTAGTATTTGCATTGGCTTTTTGTCCTTACAGCGGAGTATTGTATTTTGGAATGTTAATTCCGATGACAATAGCAAGTTCTTCGGGTTTGTATTTGCCTGTTGTATTTGCAATAGCAACCGGTTTACCGGTGCTAATAATTGCTTATTTGTTGGCTTTTAGCGTTTCAAGTATCGGTAATTTCTACAAGAAAATTAAAGCTTTTCAAAAATGGTTTAATCGGATAGTTGCAATTATTTTTATTTTAGTAGGTTTGTATTATGTCTATATTTTTTTCATACAACCTTTGTTTGTCAATTAAAAATAAGTAAATTATGAATTATAAATTATAAATTATGAATTATAAATTATGAATTATAAATTATGAATTATAAATTCCGAAGTTATTTTTTTTATTTTAGTAATGATTTGATAATTGAAAAATATAACTAATTTTGTGAAAGATAAAAATGTAAATTTGCAGATAAAATAATAAAAAAATGTTTTTACCATATAAAGAAAATGCTATAATAAAAAAAGAAAAAATATTGAATTATACTATAAACGGCAACTTTGGCAAAGTTTTAATTCTGACGTTCACAACCTTATTTAGTAACAGCATACCCAAAAATAAAAAAATATGTTTAACGAATTAGATATAATTGTATTACAGGTTAATTTACCGGAAAAAAATTATACAAAGGAGATGTCGGAACTATTGTCGCAGTCTATAATAATGGACAAGGTTACGAAGTTGAATTTCTTACTTTTTCGGGAGATACAGTTGCATTAGTGACGCTTTATCCTAATCAGATACGTCAAATACGAAATAACGAAATAAATCACGTAAGAGAACTTGACGAAGTCCTCGTAGCATAAAAAAGGTGCTTGAATGATATTTGTGATGCAAGCATCCACGCTTGCGGGATATTATACTATAAATGACAACTTTGGCAAAGTTTTAATTACGAAACAATTACATAAGAATAAAAGTTAAAATTATACACGTTTTGAGTATAAATAAAATAATTTGATAACCATGAAAATATTAATTCTTTGTACCGGCAACAGTTGCCGCAGTCAAATGGCACATGGATTTTTACAATCATTTGACAGTAATATAGAAGTTTTTTCGGCTGGCACTCAACCGGCTAAACAAGTTAATGCAAAAGCCGTTCAGGTAATGCAGGAGGTTGGTATTGACATAAGCCATCATACTCCCAAAAATGTAACGCAGTATTTGAAAGAAACGTGGGATTATGTAATTACAGTTTGCGGCGGAGCAAATGAAACTTGTCCCGCATTTCTTGGAACAGTTAAAACTCGTCTGCACATTGGTTTTGAAGACCCATCGGAGTCCATCGGAGACGAAGAATTTATAATGAGTGAGTTCCGAAGAATACGAGATGAAATAAAAAAGAAATTTAAAGATTTTATAATTGTCTAATTTTCAACATTAAAAATTATGCCTTCAAATAAACGACTCGGTTTTTTAGACAGATATTTGACATTGTGGATTTTCCTCGCCATGTTTCTCGGCATTTTTTCGGGTTGGTTGTTTCCCGAAATAGCGAAATTTTGGGATAGTTTAAAACCGACCGCAAAAAGCACGACAAATATTCCTATCGCAATAGGTTTAATATTGATGATGTATCCGCCGCTTGCAAAAGTAAAATATGAAGAGCTTGGTGATGTATTCAAAAATTTTAAAGTTTTGGGACTTTCATTAATTCAAAATTGGATTGTTGGTCCTGTTTTAATGTTTGCACTTGCGGTGTTATTTTTCAAATTATTTCCGGGCGAAGATAATGCCAATCTGCCTTATTTTTACGGCATTGTAATGATAGGTTTGGCACGTTGTATCGCTATGGTAATAGTTTGGAACGACTTAGCCAAAGGAGATACACAATATGCTGCCGGTTTGGTGGCGTTTAATTCTATTTTTCAAGTGTTGTTCTTTTCTGTTTACGCGTACTTTTTTGTGGCAGTTTTACCGGCTTGGTTTGGTATTCCGACAAACACGATTGTTGAAAATATTACTATCGGGCAAATAGCGGAAAGCGTATTTATTTATCTGGGCTTACCTTTTATTGCAGGATTTTTTACCCGTTACATATTAGTACGAGTGAAAAGTAAAGAATGGTATCACACTAAATTTATACCGAGAATAAGTCCGCTTACTTTAATAGCATTATTATTCACTATTGTAGTAATGTTTTCATTAAAAGGTGAATACATAGTAAAAATTCCGCTTGATGTTTTGCTGATAGCCATTCCGTTACTAATATATTTTCTTATAATGTTTGTTGGCTCATTCTTTATGAGTAAAAAAGTTGGTGCAACTTATGGTCAATCCGTAACTTTGTCATTTACTGCGGCAAGTAACAATTTTGAATTGGCTATTGCCGTAGCGGTAGCAATTTTCGGAATGCACTCAGGCGAAGCGCTTGCTGCCGTTGTGGGTCCGTTGGTAGAAGTTCCTGTAATGCTTGCGCTGGTAAATTTAGCTTTTTATTTTCAAAGAAAATATTTTTCACAAAATCATTTCATTTATACATGAAATACTAAAATAAAATAAATATGAGTTCAAGACAAAAATTAATACTTATACCTTTGTTGTTGTTTCCATTGTGGTTTTTAATTTATTATAATTTGCAATGGATGACCGATTTGCTGATAGACAGCGTTTTTGGTTTGGAAAAAGGTACCCATTTTACTGAGAGTTTACGTTTTTTCATTTTTGAAGTTCCAAAAGTTCTGTTGTTGCTGACTTTAATCATTTTCTTTGTAGGTATTATCCGTACGTATTTTACTCCAGAGCGGACACGTAAAGCATTGGTAGGCAAATCATTATTTACCGGCAATGTTCTTGCAAGTTGTCTGGGAATAGTGACGCCATTTTGTTCTTGCTCTGCAATTCCTTTGTTTATAGGTTTTGTAGAAAGTGGTGTTCCTTTGGGGGTAACGTTTTCGTTTTTAATAGCCGCCCCAATGATTAACGAAGTAGCCATAATTTTGCTTTTTGGAATGTTTGGCTGGAAAGTTACTGCGATTTACATTTCTACCGGCTTAATAATAGCAATTTTTTCGGGTTGGTTAATCGGAAAATTGAATCTTGAGAAGTGGGTTGCTGATTGGGTTTACAAGACACGATTTGGCGAAAGGACGCAAGTAGAAGAAAAACTGACAGTTGAAAACCGCATAAAATTCGGATATGACGCAGTGAAAGATATTGTTGGGAAGGTTTGGATTTACATATTAATAGGAGTTGCAGTTGGTGCGGGTGCGCATGGCTATGTTCCTGAGGATTTTATGGTTTCAATAATGGACAAATCACATTGGTATTCTGTTCCGTTGTCGGTTTTAATAGGTGTTCCGTTGTATTCAAATGCTGCGGGTATAATTCCGATAGTGAGTGTATTAATAGAAAAAGGTGTCCCTCTTGGAACAGCATTAGCGTTTATGATGTCCACAATAGGACTATCTCTTCCGGAAATTATTATTCTCAAAAAAGTCTTAAAAACGCCTTTGATTTTTACGTTTGTCGGAATAGTAGCGGGCGGAATTTTGATAGTAGGTTTTGTATTTAATTGGATATTTTAAATCTATACTTTAAATGTTTATAAATTGAACTTTTATTCTTATCTAATTATTTTGTAATCAAAACTTTGGCAAAGTTTTCAACAGGTACGTTTATTTTGACTATTTTATTTAGCAACGTAGTTGCGTCATCTTTGTAGAAAAAAATAACGAAAAAACAAAAGGTGCGTAGCAGCAAAATCTTTGTAACGATTTGTCAAACACCTATGTAGTGTGGATGTTACCTATTTTCTACAAAGATTACGCAACTACGTTGCTAAATAGGCGCTATTTTAAATTTCTACAAAGATTTCGTGGAAAAAAAATGTTCATAAAACTTACTTTGGCAAGTTGCCGTTTATAGTATATACTGTAAACGGCAAGCACCTACAAATTTGACAATTAAAAAAAAAACTTTTTTTGGGTATCTTTTCTTATTGAACTGATTTTAAAATTTCTAACGCTATTTTTAATCTGTTCATGGCTTTTTCTAATAATTCTAAATTAGTTACAAACGAGATGCGGATACAAGTATCTTCGCCAAAACCTGAACCGGGGATAGCCGAAATATATGCTTCTTCTAAAAGATACATAACCATATCTTCCGAATTTTTAATGACGCGGCGTCCTGTATATCTTCCAAAATAATTTGAGATGTCTATGAAGACGTAAAAAGTTGCATCGGGTACAATGAATTGTATATCCGGAATTTGTTTTAATATACTACAAACCAAGTCGCGACGTTCTCTTAAAATGGCTCTTCGTTCATCAAATAAAGTTGTCGTCATATCTATTGCAGCAGTTGCAGCTCGTTGCGAAATAGAGCATGCTCCCGAGCTGAATTGTCCTTGTAACTTTTTACATGCCTTAGCTATCCACTCTGGTGCTGCCATGTAACCTATTCTCCAGCCGGTCATCGCATACGACTTAGAGACTCCATTGATTATTATTAATTGATTCTTAATAAAATCAAATTGCGAGATGCTCTCGTGAGGACGTTCAAAATTCAAATGTTCATATATCTCGTCCGAAATGACATAGATATTTGGGTGGTCTGCAATAACTTCTGCTATCTCGCGAAGCTCCTGACGAGTGTACGACATACCCGTAGGATTAGATGGCGAGCTGTAAAGCAATACGCGTGTGCGAGGAGTAATTGCTTCTCGTATTTGTTTTGCGGTCACTTTAAAATTATTTGTCATTGTCGTTTTTATGAAGACACTCTTACCATTAGCCAGATTATCAAGCTCTTTGTAAGTAGTCCAATAAGGAGTAGGTATCAATATTTCGTCGCCATGGTCAACAATGCACATGATGACATTCGCAAGTGAATGCTTCGCCCCGTTAGAGACTATTATCTGTGAATATTTGTAATCAATATTATTCTCCCGTTTTAATTTCTTTATTATCGCATCTATCAATTCTTTTTTCCCTTCTATCGCAGTATAATACGTATCATTTTGGTCTATAGCCAATTTTGCAGCTTCTTTAACATAATCCGGTGTCTCAAAATCTGGCTCACCTACGGTCAAATTTATTACATCTATGCCCCGTGATATCAATTCATTAGTCTTTTGTAACATTTGAAAAGTTACAGAATCTTCTATTCTGTTCAAACGACTTGCTAAAACATTCATAATATATATTATTAAAATTTAGTATTCTTTGTAAATAAGTAACGAAGTTTCGTAAACGTTTGCAAAGATAATTTTTTTTTTATTGTTTATATAACATGTTTTTTTTTTTGATATATGATAAAAATCATTATTTGGGTAATCTGTTGAATATCTTTTATTTACAAAGATATAATTTCGCCTTTTCGGCAAATAAATGACCATATATTTAGAATTTGTAATATTGTAAGTAGAATTTTTTTATTATTATAAGTATTATTAACAAATTTCTTAATGTTTTTTATTTTTTGGTATGAATTTTGGAATTAATACAGCAAAATAATAAATGTTTAAATATTAATCCTAAAAATTTTAATCATGATGATAATGGAAAATTCAATCAGGGTAGAGAGAGCAAAAAAGAAAATAACTCAAGCCGAACTTGCCGAACACGTTAATGTTTCGCGCCAAACGATTCACGCTATTGAGACAGGAAAATTTATACCTTCTACTGTGCTGGCTTTAAAAATTGCTAAGTTTTTCAAGGTTAAGTTCGAAGATATTTTTAAATTAGACGAAGGTGATGAAGCTTAAATTTGGAGATTTAAAAAAATGAAGCTAAATTTGGTACCGATTTATCTTCATTTTTATCTTCAAACTTATGATAACAAAAGTTACCGGAATATTGATTAGAACGATTAAGTATAACGACAACAGCAACATCGTTACCGTAATTACCAGAGAATACGGAAAACTGACCTTTTTCGTCCGAATCACAAACAACAAAAAAAACGGCAGCAAAAAACAGATATTGCATCCTTGCTATATCTTAAATTTGTATTTTAATTTTCAGGAAAATAAAACTATTCACAATCTAATAGATGTAGAATTAGAGAAAATATTTCTTGACATCCCGTTAAATATCAACAAGATATCTATGGTTATGCTCATAGCAGAAATCCTTTTTGCTACGATAAAACACTCACAAACAGATGACAAATTATACAACTTCATACATAATTCCTTAATTGATTTAGACCAAAATACTCAAAATTATTACAACTTTCATCTAATATTCCTTCTTAATTTATGTAAATTTTTGGGCTTCGAGCCGAAAAATAACTACTCCTCGCAAAATCCTTATTTTGATTTGACCGAAGGAGACTTCAAAAACTATTTTGCCGAAGAAACAATGCTCTCCAAAGAACAAAGTCATTACTTCTACCTGTTTGCAAACGAAAATAACTTATTTACAACTAATTATAATATTAATAATTCGCAAAGACGAACACTGCTCGCCAACATTTTAAGATATTACAGCTATCATGTAGAAGACCTCAGCCGAATCAAATCGCTGACTATTTTGCAACAAATTTTCGCCGAATAAAAAAAAAATCAAAATTTATTAAAAATATGATTTTTATTATTAGAAAATACATTTCTTATTATTAAATTTACCGCAAAATATAAATAATAATAATAATACATAAAATGATTACCGGAAAATTTATTGAACGACACATAGGTATTCGCGAAGAAGACATACCTGCAATGCTGGAAAAAATGAACGTAACATCTGTAGACCAACTTATTGAACAAACTATACCACAGACAATACGTTTGGAAAATGAATTGGAACTGGAGAACCCGATGAACGAGAACGAATTTTATTTATACATTAAAAAAGTTGCTGCACAAAATAAAATTTTCAAGTCTTACATCGGAATGGGATATTACAATACTATTATGCCCGCCGTTATACAAAGGAATATCCTTGAAAATCCCGTATGGTACACATCATACACACCATACCAAGCCGAGATTTCTCAAGGTAGATTAGAAGCTTTATTAAATTTTCAAACTCTCGTCATGGAGATGACAGCTATGGAAATAGCAAATGCCTCACTACTTGACGAAGCCACTGCCGCCGCCGAAGCAATGATAATGATGTACAACTCCCGCTCTAAAAAAATGACTAAAAATAACGCCATGAAATTTTTTGTGGACAAAAACGTCTTTCCGCAAACAATAGACGTCCTCAAAACACGAGCTATACCATTAGATATTAAAATAGTTATAGATGATTACGCTACTTTTGATTTGAATGAAGAAATATTCGGCGCAATAGTGCAACACAACAACAACGACGGCGAAATAATTGACTACTCAGAATTTATAACCAAGTCACATGCAAACGAAACACAAGTAGCAGTCGCAACTGACTTACTTGCTTTAACTCTTTTCACCCCGCCCGGAGAATGGGGAGCAGACATTGTAGTCGGAACTACACAACGATTAGGAATACCGATGGGATTTGGTGGACCGCATGCTGCTTTCTTTGCCACACGAGATAAATACAAACGAAACATGCCCGGACGTATCATCGGAGTATCTAAAGATGTGAACGGTAATAGAGCGCTACGAATGGCACTTCAAACTCGCGAACAACACATCAAGCGCGAAAAAGCAACTTCTAATATTTGCACCGCACAAGCGCTTCTTGCTACAATGGCAGGTATGTATGCCGTCTATCACGGACCTTGCGGACTCAAACAAATTGCTAAAAACATACATTCAAAAACAGGAACTCTCGCAAAAGAACTTATTAAATTAGGATACACTCAAGAAAATCAAAACTATTTTGACACTATCAAAATAGCTTTACCTAAGAAAGTAAAACTATCTGACCTCAAAAAAATAGCCCTCAAAAAAGAGATAAATTTTAGATACTTTGAAAATAATAAAATCGGCATCTGCATAGACGAAACTACTTCGCTTAAAGATATTAATGATATATTAAAAGTATTTGCGAAGGCTAATAACTTGAAGCGAAACAAAATAGCCGAAGTAAAAGAAACAATATTTTTCAATCCTAAATTTGAAAGAAAAACTAACTTCTTACAAATAGATGTTTTTAATAAGTATCATTCCGAAACTGACATGATGAGATATATAAAGAAATTAGAACGAAAAGATATTTCCCTTGTTCATTCTATGATTTCGCTCGGCTCATGTACGATGAAACTAAACGCTGCCGTAGAAATGCTACCTATTTCTTTTCCCGAATTTGGAGCATTACACCCATTTATCCCTACTTCTCAAGCCGAAGGATATCATCTCATGTTTAGTGAACTTCGCCGCGACCTCTCTAAAATAACCGGTTTTGCAGATGTCTCTTTGCAACCTAACTCGGGTGCCGCAGGAGAATATGCCGGACTAATGGTCATACGTGCTTATCAACACAGTCTGGGAGAACAACAACGTAATCTCGTCTTAATTCCTGCTTCGGCACACGGTACCAATCCGGCAAGCGCAGCAATGGCTGGACTTGATATAATCGTAGTTAAATGCGACGACAAAGGAAACGTGGACATAGAAGATTTAAAACTTAAAGCCGAAGAACATAAAGACGTATTGTCTTCATTTATGGTTACTTACCCCTCAACACATGGAGTATTTGAATCTCAAATTAAAGAGATGTGCGAAATTATACACAAAAACGGTGGACAAGTTTACATGGACGGCGCAAATATGAATGCACAAGTAGGATACACTAATCCGGCAACAATCGGCGCCGACGTTTGTCATCTCAACTTACATAAAACTTTTGCTATTCCGCATGGTGGAGGAGGACCCGGAGTAGGTCCAATAGCCGTTGCTAAGCACTTAGTAGATTTTCTCCCAAGTCACTCTGTTGTAGATAACTTCAGACGAGGGATATCAGCGGTATCCGCAGCACCGTATGGAAGTGCAAGTGTGCTACCTATAACTTACGGATATATAAAAATGCTCGGAGCAGAAGGATTAAAACAAGCAACAAAATTTGCCATCTTCAATGCTAATTATCTTGCCGCGTCACTAAAAGATTATTATGACATTCTTTATACCGACGAAAACGGACGAGTAGCACACGAGATGATATTAGACTGCCGAAAATTTAAAGAATACGGAATAATTGAAACCGACATCGCAAAACGACTAATGGACTACGGTTTTCACGCACCTACACTCTCCTTCCCTGTACATGGAACTCTTATGGTAGAACCTACCGAAAGCGAATCCAAAGCCGAATTAGACCGATTCATCGAAGCCATGATAAATATATATAACGAAATCATGGAAATTAAAGACGGAGCTGCCGACAAAACTGATAACGTCTTGAAAAACGCACCGCATGCTGAAAATTTGATAGTTAGCAATGAATGGAAACATGCTTACTCACGTGAAAAAGCAGCATATCCGCTAAACTGGGTTCGTGAAAATAAATTTTGGATACCGGTAAGTCGTATAGATGACGCATATGGAGATAGAAATTTATTCTGCAGCTGTGCTCCAATTGCCAATTACAACAAATAATCTTAGTTCAAATAATATTAATTATTAAAAATATGAGCATACAAAGAATAGGAGAATCCGAATTAATACTTAATCCTGATGGAAGTATTTTTCATTTACATTTGAAACCCGAAAATATAGCGGACACAATAATCCTCGTAGGAGACCAAGACAGAGTTGGAATGATTTCCTGCTTCTTTGATAATATAGAATTTCAAGTCAGAAACAGAGAGTTTGTAACGCACACCGGAACTTATAAAGGAAAAAGAATATCTGCTGTATCAACAGGTATAGGAACTGACAACATTGACATCGTGGTAAACGAACTTGACGCACTCGTTAATATTGACTTGAAAGAGAGACTGCCTAAAACCGAACATACGACACTCAATTTCATTAGAATAGGCACCTCCGGAGCATTGCAAGCAGACATACCTGTGGACACGCCAGTTGCATCTAAAATGTCAATAGGTTTTGACGGACTGATAAATTTTTATGCAGGACGCGAAAAAATTGCCAATCTTAATATGGAAGAAGCGTTTAAGAAATTCACTAATTGGAATCCCATACTAAACACCCCGTACTTTGTTGAATCCTCAGATATGTTATTCAATAAATTAGCATACGACATGCGAAATGGGTTTACTATTGCCGCACCCGGATTTTACGGACCGCAAGGAAGAATCCTAAGATTGGAGACAGTAGATATGCAGCTTAATCAAAAAATAAGTGACTTTGAATACGACGGTATGAAAATAACTAATTTTGAAATGGAAAGCTCCGCAATATACGGATTATCTAAACTTCTCGGACACAATGCCTTAACTGTTTGTAATATTATTGCTAATCGTTTGAGACACCAATACAGCTCTGACTATAAAATAGCCGTTAAAAGATTAGTTAATACTATATTAGACAGATTAGTTGAATAATAAAAATATTTTTTATGAAACGAATCTTTTTTTTCGCACTCATCACTCTGACAATTCTCGGAACATCTTGCAGCAGCTCGGAGAACAACGGCAGAACGGATAATAAGGACTCTACAAAAACAGACAATACCGTAGAAGTTAAAGAAAATGTATCGCAAGCGCAGCAAATAAAAAATGTCATCACCGCAAGCGACATGCCTACATGGGATAACGGAAACGACTACTTCTTCTTCCGAGCAGATGGTACAATGGGAGGAGGAGATGCCTCAGGAAAACCATCGTTATACGAAGGTAAATGGAAAATGGAGAACGACAAATTCTTCTGGAAAAAAGACACCGATAAAGACTGGAAACAAATAGATATTAAAATAGAAGCTAATGACCTGTTAATTAACGGCGTAAGATTTAAAAAGATTACGTATTAATCTACTCTTACAGGCTACCCACGTAATCTTGGACAAAATTTTGAACCATATAAGGAATATAAGGTCATATAAGATTGACTGGTACAACTTATATGACCTTATAATTCTTATATGGTTCAAAATTTTGTCCAACTTTATAAGGGTAGCCAAAATTAATAAGCACGCAGAGACGCAAAGAATTATCACGCAAAGACGAAATTTTTTCTTTGCGTCTCTGCGTCTTTGCGTGAGAAATTTTTTTTTCTTTTTATAAAGCTAAAAATATGAGTATCTTAATGTAACAAAGAAATTTCGTCCGGCAGCATTTATTCCGCTTGCAAAGACGCGATATTGAGTATCTAAAATATTATGAACTCCTGTTTGTACGCTAAAATTTTTAGTCATCTGGTACCCAAAGTTAAAATTAATACTCAACCATGCCGGCATTCCGTCTGGGGTTGCATATCTTTCGTTGTCTTCGCCGTTAAGATAATAATCGGCTATCTTTTTCCACGCATTGTAATGGGCAAACAATTGATAAGTAGTTTTTTTATTACTCATCTTTAATAATATTTTGACTGACAGTGGCGGAATGTGGTCTAATGGTGATAAAATGCTGTCGGTAATTATTCGTCCGCGTGTATAGTTTAAAGAGGTCTTTATCAATATTTTATCAAATAAGAATAATTTAATGTCCGATGATGCTCCCATTATAATTGCTTTTCGTTTGTTTTGATTGGCAAGAACTCTGCTCATTTCGCCTTGATAAAAAATAGAGTCCTCTCCGTTGTAGCTAAAAAAGTCGGTGATGATGGCGTCATAATAATATGTCGTATAAACAGTATTCTCCATTAATAATCTATCAAACAGAATATTAGCCGCTGCGAGGTCTAAATTGAGGGTTTTTTCGGGTTTAATGTTTTGATTAGGTATAATCAAATTGCCGGGCGAAGAGTCAAATATCTTGCTAAGGTCGTCAATATTAGGTACTCTGTAACCGGTAGCGGTGTTGATAACGTATTTAGAATTTTTATTAGGTAAAAAAATTAGTCCTATATTAGCACTATAAATCGGCTGCTGTTGTTGTATTTCGTCAAATGGAAAGTCAAAAAAATCTTTTGTCGCAAAAGAAGAATACATCTTAGAATAGCCGACTCGTATTCCATCATTTATGACAATTTTTTTTGTTGTTTTATAAGTGTGTACTATATAAGTAGCTATATCAAACATATAATTTTGTCCATTTGGATATCGGGTGTCTAATTTAGATATTTCGTTTGTTGTTATATCTATTTCGTTTGCCGTTGAAATCAAATTGTTATAATATGCTTCGGCGCCCAGACGTAGTTCATGTTTATAAAAAAGCTTATTTACATCTACGTTAATGCCACCGAGTTTAACATTTTCATATCTGTTTTGTAAGTTATTACTATTTCGCGTTCTTTGATGTCTGCTTTCTTTAACTGTCTGATAATTAATAAGTAATCTAATATTATCAACATTTAAAATATTAGAAGTTGTTATTTCGTAGCTTGATAGTGTTCTTTGTTGTGGACCATAATACCATTCGGCAAATTTCAAATCTCCTTTGGACAAGTCAGTTAAACGGTCATATCTGGGTATGTCCGAAGAATTAGATAGTTGAAAATTGAAAATATGTTTTATGTTTGACGACTGTTTGATAAGAATTTTTTGTAATATATCATATTGATAATAACCACTATATTTTTGTATTAGATTGTTTTTGTTTTCAATAATAGAATCTTTAAGATTAATATTTTCTACATAATAGTCACGTGTCCAATATAATGTGTCGTAGAAGAAGTTTTTATTAGCTCCCATTCTCAAATCTTCAAAATCGGAGGCAGTGAATGATGCGAGCCAAGATATTTTGTCATTTGCGAGATTGAAATCTAAATGTGCGTTTTTTTCTTTATTTGCGGAGGCATATCTTGAAGAGACGTTGAGATTAAATATTTTTTGATTGGTGCTGTCTGCGAGTCTCGGATTTTTCGTTTGCAAATGAATTACTCCGCCGAGGGCGTCGCTTCCGTATGCGGTGGAGGTAGGTCCATATAAAATTTCTATTTTATCTAAAATAGATTGGTCTATGGTGATTATACTTTGTAGATGTCCGGCTCTATAAATCAGATTATTAAGTCGTACTCCATCTACGATATACAGCACACGACTTGCCTCAAATCCGCGAATGACAGTACTTCCGCCTCCCATCTGACTTTTTTGTACCGAGATGTTGGTAGTATTTGCGAGAAGGTCAGCGGTGTTTTGTGTGTTTGCATGTTTGATGTCACGAATGCTGAGGACTTGAATATTTTGTGCGATGTTTCGTTTGTGTTCTTCAAATTTTGTTGCGCTGATGACAATCTCGTCAATTTTTATTTCCTCGTTTAGTGTGTCGGTTTGTGAAAATAGGGATTTGCAAAAGAAGAGCAAAAAGAGAAATAAAACATTTCTTTTCATTGATAAAAATATTTTTTTTGATTAATTTATTGTTAATTTATACTATTTAGCAACGTAGTTTCGTAATATTAATTCCTTATATGCCTTATTTTTTGTAACTATTTAGCAACGTAGTTGCGTAATCTTTGTAGAAAATAGATAACCTCCACACTACATAGTTGTTTGACAAATCGTTACAAAGATTTTGCTAATACGTTGCTAAATAAAATATCTACATAAAATAAGCAGGAAAATATTATTTCAAAAAATAGTCAAAATAAACGTACCAGTTGAAAATTTTGCCAAAGTTTTAATTTTAAAGTATATAAAACCAAAAGACTTTTCAGATTTTTACCTCTGAAAAGTCTATGTTTATTTTTTAATTAAAACCGCCTACTTTGCGCAGGTCTTCTCGTGGATTGATACACATTATTGGTAACTTAAATTCGTTAGCAATGATTTTTTGTTCTTCGGCTCCGAGTATGTAATCTTGGAAACGTATGTTCTTGGTGGTCATAATCATTACGAGGTCAGAGTCTATGCTCTTGGCAAATTCTAATACCAGCGCTGAGAAGTCACCCTTGCCTTCGAGTTTGTGAATATCGTACTCTATATTTCGTTCGGACATGTATTTAGATGCAACTACTACATTAGCTTTGGTTCGCTTTTTAACAATAGGGTCAGTGACATCTACGTAAGTCAGATGAAATTTTGCAGGTAAGAATTGGGCTAAGAATTTAGTCCATACTAATTTCTCTTTATCTTCCACGCTAAAATCTATCGGGACGATGATATTTTTTAGCTCTTTATGCTTTGGCGAATCTTGTACTACAATAAAAGGACATTTAGAACCGGTAATAACTTTCAATGCCCAGCTGCCGGTTATTTTTTGCAGTCCCTTCATGCCATGCGTTCCCATAATTGCGAGGGAGGCTTCAAACTCTTCTATCAGCTCGGTGATGGCAGTGAAAATACTACCTTCGCGCACTATAGAAAATATAGTTCTTCCGGTGTCTTTCTTTACCTTAGAAATCTTTTCATTTATTTTATCGGTAGCTTCTTTTATCTCACTCTCCTTCTTCACTATATGCACAAGTGCTATATCTACATTCATCAGCTCGGAATAAATAAAAGCATGTTGTAAAGCATACTCCGCCTTGTCGGTAAAGTCCCAAGGCACTAAAATCGGTTTTTCGTTCATAGCTCTTATATTTTAATATATTTTGGTATAATATTAATAATTTTATAAATAAAAATCAAACTTTTTTTGTTTATTTTTAAAGAAATATTTTTTCTGCTTTTTTTATTAAGCAATACTCGTTTTTATAATATCAAAAATGTCGCCAATTATGTATTTTTTTCAATAAACTTATAAATTTGCACACTTTTATTATTATTTTCCAATATTATAATTTCCAGAATAAATATTGAGTTGTCGTTTATTTTGATTATCTTTGTATATTAATTGTACGAAAAATGAAACTAAAACTTATTCTGTTTGTTATAATTTGTTGGTACTCAAATCTGCTGACCGCACAACAATTAGAGGTAGCCATTGATTACAGAGGTAAATATGGATTTGTGAATTCTAAATCTGACACCGTAATAAAATGTATTTATGACGAAGCATTTCAATTTTCCGAAGGTTTAGCCCTGATAAGAACTTTGCTGGGGACTAAATTGATAGATACATTAGGAAATATATATGAATTAGACCAATTAACACTTGACGGAAAATTTGATTTTTTCAACGGGACACCCAGCCGCGCAAAAATATGGAAAAATCAGTACATCAATAAAAACGGAAAAGTTATAATTGACATTGACTATAAATATGCTTCACCGTTTACGGATGGAGTAGCGTTGGTAGCAAATATAGAAGAAGGCAAATTCAAGTACGGAGTCATCAACAAAAGTGGGGAGTTGATAATAGATTGTAAATTTGGGGATATTGAGTTTTTTGAGAAAAATATTCTTAAATTATACCAAAAAGGAAAAGGTTACTGCTTGTATAACACAAAAACTAAACTTTTTTCGGAATGGTTCTCTACCATAAATATATTTGTGGATGGCATCGCTACTGTGAGACAAAAATCTAAATGGGGATTTATCAATACAAAATTAGAACTAATAATTCCGCCAAGATACTATTTTGCAACTAATTTTCTCAACGACAAAGCTATTGTTGATATTGACGGAAACGGTATCTATTATTACATTGATTATAAAGGAAATATATTAGAAAATATTGAAAATGTATCTTATTATCCGTATGAAACCGAGAGATTAAATTATCTATCTTCTGAAGATACAATGTATATTATCGGTGGAAAATATATTTTAACTAATGAATTTTCGCCCGACCAATATTGTTGTCCATATCCCAATATATATGCAACTAAGGGAGATGGAGCACCATATCGTTTTGTTGATAAAAATTTGAACCTGATAACTGACCTCAAGTTTCATGATATAGAATATGACTATGAAAACTTTTTTACCGTAGAACAAATAACAAACGACTCAACAAGATACGGTATTATTGATAAGAACGGCAAAATAATATTTAATCCTGTTTATGACCACATAGAGTACTCGGAAGGACTATTTAAAATTGACGACTATGAAAAACAACTTTCCTGATTTGTAAATATCAAAGGAGATACTGTTATTAATTTCAATTATGATTTTGCTAATTCTTTCGGTGAAGGTATAGCGGCAGTAAGAAAAAATGACAAATATTTTTTTATTGACAAGCAAGAAAATATTATCTTAAGCGGAGAATGGGAGATGGCAAACGGATTCTCCGATGGAGCAGCTGCGGTAAAGAAAAATGATAAATGGGGATATATAAACAAAAAAGGCGAGCTTATTATTGATTACAAATTTGACTACGCATACACTTTTTATAACGGCTATGCAAAAGTACTAAAAGAAGACAAATATTATGTCATAGATAAAACAGGAAATTATATCTTTCCATATCAAATCAAAGATATACTAAACAATATTATTTTTGTTGCCGAACCACAAGAACGAAATGCGTACAGAGGTAATTTTGCATTAGCAAATCAAAACGGAGAGATAATATCCAAATGGTTCACGCGTGAATTCCGCTGGGCGCAGGTAAACGACTTTTTGAGAATATATCAGTACAGAAAAGATGAAAATTATTTTTATAATAAAAATGGAGAAAAAATAAACATTGCTAATTCTAAACAAATCATTGAAAATCACGCAGATAATATTATTCTGACAAATTTAAACGACAATAAAAAAGCGCTACTCAACAAAGACACTATTTTTATCACTGACTGGTACGACGAAATTATCCCCCAAGAAGATAAAACTTTTCGTGTAAAAAAAGATGAATTATGGAATACCATAAACAAAAAAGGCGAATTTTTGACAACATGGAATTACCAAATAATTGATACAATTGAAAATACCATAGATTATACCATAGATTATACCACAGATTATACCACAGATTATACCATAGATTATACCATAGATTATACCATAGATTATACCATAGATTATACCATAGATTATATACGTGTCGCAAAAAACAACGAAAAATATGCGTTGATTGATAAAGAAAACAAAAGAATGATAAACTGGATAGACAAACCTATAGAATTTGAAAATAATATCGCTCAGGTTTACGACCAAAACTTCTGGTTTTTTATTGATAATAAAGCAAATAAATGTTCCGAAGATTATCAAGATTTATGCGATTTTAAAAATGGACTTGCCAGAATACGTCAAAATAAAAAGTTCGGATTTATTGACTCTATGTTAAATATCGTTATTAAACCTATATATGATTACGCAACCGAATTTGAAAATAATAAAGCAAGAATAGAAAAAGATTTTAAATATAATTACATAAATACAAAGTGCGAAATTTTAGAGAAATGGAAATGGCGAGAAGATGCAATATTTATTGATACAATGAACTTCCATTTTATTTTTGTTGATAATAAATGGGCTATTCTTTCGCAAGACAAACAAAATACCATTTCTAATTGGTACAAAGACGACATCTCCGAACTCTACTATGGAATTATGGAAATAGACCGAGAAAATGAAGATGATATTTATATGAACTCGCAAGGAATAATATTTGACGAACTAAGATATAAAAAAATAGTAGAAAAAGACGGTAAATATGGAATTATTAATAACATCGGAGAATTAGTTGTTGATTGTAAATACCTGAAAATTAAAACCGAAGACGTATTTTTTAAAGTAGATTCGTGTAATAAATACGCATTAATACCTACTTCTTATAAAGAAAATTTTGACTTTATTTATGATGACGTAGGAAGTTTTAACGAAGGTTTGGCAAATGTTGAAATTAATGAAAAATGGGGAGTAATAGACACTGCCGGAAATATAATTATAGATTTTATTTATGACTACATTGGAAGTTACTCCGAAAAATTGTTTATTGTTAGAAAAGATGAAAAATATGGATACATAAATATCAAAGAAAAAAAAGTAATAGATTTTATATATGATGAAGCGTATTCTTTCAACAACGGCGCCGCAATAGTGGGAACTTGGGAAAATGATTTATATAAGAAAAAAAGGCATGTTTCATTTATTAGGTTACACTTCTTTGCGAAACTTTGCGTTTTTACCTTTGCGAGACTCTGCGTGAAATATTTGATTATCAATTTCTCGCAGAGTTTCGCAAAGAAAAAAGTGTAACCTACTTTTAAGCAGTTATGAAAGATGCC
>DYQJ01000045.1 GCA_020719345.1 Draconibacterium orientale
CTAATCATATTTATCAATTAATCAGAACTTTCAAACATCCATTTAATGAACAAAATTAGAAATTAAAAATTCTGTTGTTTATTTTGATGACTCACGCAGAATGCTTGATATTAAAAATAATAGTATCGCCTTAGTTGTAACAAACGGCAACTTGCCAAAGCTTTCAACTTTGGCAAGTTTTAATTACAAAACAATTAGATAATAAATATCCTCTATTTTTTCAATTCCCATTCAAAACCGTCTTTTTTATCTTTAATTTCAAAACCGAGTTTGCCGAGTTCTTGTCGTATTTTGTCAGAGGTAGCAAAATCTTTATTTTGTTTTGCGGACAAGCGTATGTTTAATAATAAATCTACTACATTTTTTAATGTTTCCTGATTTTCCACAGAATTTTTGGCTTCATCTTTTAATCCTAATATATTAAAAACAAAATCATTATATATTTGTTTTATTATTAATAAATTTTCCTGATTTATTTTCTCTTTTCCATCATATATAGAATTGATTATTTTTACGCCATCAAAAAGATTAGCTATCAATATCGGAGTATTGAGGTCATCGTTTATTGCCTCATAACAGCTGTTTCTCAAATTTTCCACATCTACGGTATTTTCTTGAGCAGGAACGATTTTTTCTAAAGTTTTTACGGCATTCATTAGTCTTTCAAAACCTTTTTCGGAAGAGCTAAGTGCCTCATTAGAAAAGTCCAGTGGACTGCGATAGTGTGCTTGTAAAATGAAAAATCTTACAGTCATCGGCGAATAAGGTTTTAATAAGAGATTATTTTGTCCGGAGAATAGTTCTTCAAGGGAGATGAAATTTTTTAAAGATTTGCTCATCTTTTGTCCGTTGATAGTAATCATATTGTTGTGCATCCAGTATTTTACGCCTTCAGTTTGATTTGCGGCTATGTTTTGTGCTATTTCGCATTCATGGTGTGGAAATTGCAAATCTAAACCGCCGCCATGTATATCAAAATATTCGCCGAGATATTTCGTCCCCATTGCAGAGCATTCTAAGTGCCATCCAGGGAACCCTTCACTCCAACGGGAGTTCCATCGCATAATATGTTCAGGATTTGCTTTTTTCCACAAGGCAAAATCGTAGGCAGATTTCTTCTCTGTTTGTCCCTGTAATTGTCGGGTGTATTCGTAAAGGTCTTCTATCTGACGTCCGGATAGTTTTCCATATTGGTGTTTTTCATTATATTTTAGTACATCAAAATATACGGAGCCGTTGCTGAGATAGGCATATCCATTGTTAAAAATTTTTTCTATCATTTCTAATTGCTCAATAATATGTCCGCTTGCATGTGGCTCTATACTTGGTGGCAAAACATTTAATGCCTCCATGTCGCGATGATAACGATTGACATAATACTGCACTATTTCCATCGGTTCAAGCTGCTCCAGACGAGCTTTCTTCGTTATTTTATCTTCTCCGCTGTCGGAATCGTTTTCTAAATGTCCCACGTCAGTAATGTTTCTGACATATCTTACTTTGTAACCGAGATGCTGTAAATATCTAAATACCACATCAAAGCTTATTGCCGGACGAGCATGTCCGAGGTGAGCATCTCCATAAACAGTTGGTCCGCAAACATACATGCCTACTCGTTGCGGAATAATAGATTCAAATTTCTCTTTCTTTCTACTTATCGTATTGTAAATAAACAATTGATTTTCCATTTATATCTTGGTTTAATTTATTGTGTTAAAAAATTATTTTCGTTTCCAATCAATTTTTTTTATTGTTCGGCTTAGAAAAGTTACATTTTCATACGGAATATCCGGAAGAAGTCCATGTCCGAGATTAAAAATCCAATTCAAATTTTGACTTCCAAATTCTATGTATCGCATCAGCTCGGATTCTATGTTTTCTTGTGCTGCATATAAAAGCCGAGGGTCCATATTTCCTTGAATACCTATATCTTGGTGCAGCATACGTCTTGCTTCTTCTATTGGGGTCTGCCAGTCTACACTTAGGAAATCACAAGTATCGGGGGTTATCTGACTCATTCCTGCTCCTATGCCTTTTGGAAAATAGATAAACGGGATTTTTTTATCTTTACACAATTTAGATATTTTTATTACCGACGGTAAAAACAGTTCTTTATACAAATTGAATGGCAGATATCCGGCATTTGTCTCAAAAAGTTGAAAAACGTCTATACCATTTTGTATCTGATTATCAGCATATTCTAATGTTGCTTCTAATATATATTGAATGACTTTTTTTGTTGTGAACTTATTTTTATAAATAAATTTGATGGCATCTTCAAAATTTGTTCGTTTAGATGCTCCCTCCAACATATAACATAATACCGTGAGTGGTCCACCGGCAAAACCGATGAGGGGACAATGTTTTGGTTTGATGGCATTAACATTTCGTATGACCTCATAAATATATTCAAGTTTTTCGGGTCTAAAATTCAATACATTAAGGAAATTTTTAAATTTCAAAAGCGGTTTCTTAAACGAAGGACCGTTATTTGTAAAATTCAATACCATTCCCAGTGCCTCCGGAATGACAAGGATATCAGAAAATAATATACACGCATCTACCATTAACAAGCGGTGCGGCATCATAGTTATCTCGGCAGCTAATTTAGGATTTTTGAGCAGCTCAGAAAAAGTATATGTCTTTCTAAGTTCTTTATATTCAGGCAAAACTCTTCCTGCTTGTCGCATATACCATACAGGCGGCGAATCGGTGTGTTTACCTTTTATTGCTGCAATGAAATTATTTTTCATATATCAAAAGTTTTTATTGTATTAATAACATAATCTAATTGTTCGTAAGTATGCGAAGCCGAAATAAACATTGCCTCAAACTGGGACGGCGCAAAATAAATTCCGCATTCTAAAGCACGTTTGAAAAATTGAGCATATTTTTGACGGTCAGCAGTGACTGCAGTTTGATACGAATTAACTATTTTTTCGTCGGTAAAAAACACTGTCATCAGCGACCCAATTCTGTTTATTTGTGCCTTTATATTGTTGGCATCAATATTTTCTTGAAGTTTTTGTTGAAAATATTTTGACTTGTCCTCTAATTCGGAGTAGAAATTAGGGTTTTGGTCAATTATTTTCAATGTCTCTAAACCGGCAGACATGGCAAGTGGATTTCCTGAAAGAGTACCTGCTTGATATACAGGTCCGACAGGGGCAAGTAAGTTCATTATTTCTTGGCGTCCTCCGTATGCGCCTACAGGTAATCCGCCTCCGATGATTTTCCCCAGCGTAGTAATATCTGGTTGTATATCAAATAGTTGTTGTGCGCCACCTTTACTTATTCTGAAACCTGTTATCACTTCGTCAAAGATGAGTAACGAACCATGTTTATAAGTTATTTCCCTAAGGAAGTGCAAGAACTTTATGTCCGGCATCAAAACGCCCATGTTAGCCGGTATTGGCTCTAATATTATTGCCGCTATTTTGTCAGAATATTTATTGAAAATATCTTCTACCGATTGAAAATCATTAAATTCTGCTATTAGTGTGTCCTCAGCTGTTTTTTTTGTGACCCCCGGACTGTCCGGAGTAGCCAGGGTAAGCGCACCAGAGCCGGCTTTGATGAGAAAGCTATCCGCATGTCCATGATAACAACCATTGAATTTAATAATAATATCTCGTTTGGTATAAGCGCGAGCCAGACGAATGGCACTCATCGTTGCCTCGGTACCGGAGTTGACCATCCGTATAATTTCTATATTTATCATCATCTTTTTGATGAGCTCGGCGAGTTCAGTCTCTAAAATAGTAGGAGCGCCGTAGCTTGTGCCTTTGGTAGCTGCTACTTGTATCGCATTGATAACTCGTGGATTAGCATGTCCTAATATCATTGGACCCCATGAAGCAACAAAATCTATATATCTATTTCCATCAATATCATAAATATAACTCTCTTTTGCACTGTCTATAAAAATAGGAGAGCTGTTGACACTTTTAAAAGCTCGGACAGGCGAATTGACTCCTCCGGGAATGCTTTTCTGGGCGCGATTGAATTGAAATAAGCTGTTCTCAAATTTCATTTTCGTTGTTTTAAAAAATTAATATCTAAATAATTCTCGTAACTCATGCAGACTGCCGTAGAAAAATCTATAGCATTATTGATAATCGTATCCCATTGATTGTTAGATATATTGTCCAAATCTTTATGTCTTATATTCAAATCTAATAAAGAATAAATAATTCCTGCATTGAAAGTATCACCTGCTCCAATGGTACTGACCGTCGTAATTTGTCGGGCTTTGTAATATTGCTTATAATCAGCAGTATTCAACCAGACGCCATTTTTATTAGCGGTATATATCATCTTTTTCTGCTCCATACTTCGTTGAATATAAAAAAACTCTTCGGCAGTTTTGGCATCATAAATATTTTCAAAATCTTCATCTGAACCTTTGATAATATCACTAAGCATAATATTTTCTGTGATATAATAAATAACCTGGTCTTTCATTGGAATATGTGCTTTCCTAAAATTAGGGTCATAAATAATAATGGCTTTTCTTTCCTTCGCTATCTTCAGTATTTGTAAAATGTCATCTCTTATTTCTTGTTTTATCCCGAAGAACGAGCCAAATAAAACTATATCATCTTCCTGAATATCAGGAATTTGCAAATATGCTTTTTCGTCAGTCCGTATTTTGTAAAAAGAATATTCTGCATTATTTTCTTCGTCAAGGAATGCCAACGCAAGACGTGATTTTGCACTTTCGGAAGAGTAGTGCGAGAGATATTTTGAGGAAACATTGTTTTCTTGTAAAAACGTCTCTATTATTTTACCTACCACATCACTTGCTATGTCTGCCACCAGATGCACATTCAAACCGAGTCTGCCCAAACTGATAGCCGTATTCAACATAGCTCCGCCCGGACGCGACTCTATCGGTTTATAATTTTTAAAAACTATATCATAAACTGTTTCGCCTATTGTGTATATTTGTCTCATTTTCGGAATTAATCTTATATTTAAACTCTATCTTAGCAAATTCTTCATTCGCTTTAACTATTTTATCGGCAAGCAGACTTTTTGCTTTAGCAATTTTATTGGCTATATTTTCATCGGTCAAAGCTAATATTTGTGTGGACAAAATAGCGGCGTTGAGCGCGGCATTGATTCCCATTGTAGCCACAGGAATTCCTGGAGGCATCTGTACAATTGCAAGCAATGAGTCCATACCATCTAAGGAAGCATTGATAGGCACACCTATAACGGGCAACGAAGTAAATGCCGCGATGACTCCGGGCAAATGTGCTGCCATTCCGGCGGCGGCGATAATAACTTTGATTCCACGTTTGTGAGCATTTCTTGCAAATTCTTCTACCTTCTCCGGTGTCCTATGCGCCGAAAGAGCATTCAGTTCAAAAGGTATCTCCATGTCATTTAAGTACTTAGCACTTGCCTCCATTATTTTCCAATCCGAAGTGCTGCCCATTATTATACTTACTACTGCGTTCATATTTTTTATTTTTATTTGTTTGTGCAAAAATAAAAAAAAAAATAAGTTTTTTAAATAAAAATATTAAATTTGTAAAAAAATATGAATAATTAATAAACTTTATAAAAACATTGACAAAATGGCGATATATTTAAAAAATGCCAACTATATAGATTGGCAGACATTAAAATTTACGAAAACCAATATCATAGTAGAAAAATCTAAACCTTTGGTTTTTATTGATGAAAATTCGGAAAACGAAACAGCTACACAAGCGGATATTGTTATTAATTGTGAAGGAAAATATGTTACAAAATCTTTTGGATGCGGACATCATCACATATACTCGGCGCTTGCATGCGGAATGCCGGCTCCAAAAGAAAAACTGACAGGATTCTACGAAATCTTAAAATATGTTTGGTGGAACATTGACACTAAATTAACCAAAGAAATGATTTTGGCAAGTGCCTATGCTACGGGTATAGAATTAGTTAAAAATGGGGTAACTTTTGTTATCGACCATCATGCCTCACCTAATTGTGTTGACGGGTCTTTAAATTATATTGCCGAAGCATTAAATAATATAGGCATATCTTATCTTTTGTCCTATGAAATAACCGATAGAGACGGCGAGGAAAAAATGCTCAAAGGACTTGCAGAAAACGAACGCTATATCAAACAAAATCAAGGACTTATAGGAGTACATGCCTCGTTTACTATAAATAATAAAACTCTCAAAAAAATTGCCGACTTGTCAGAAAAATATAATGCAGGAATACATATTCACGTAGCCGAAGATTATTACGACCAGCATTTTTGTCTTAAAGAATACAAAAAATATGTCATAGAGCGTCTCAAAGATGTTAATTTGATTAATAATTCCAAAAATATCTTCGCACATGCCATCTATCTTAACGATAAAGAACGTTCTATATTAGCAACTTCAAAAGATTGGATAGCTTTAAACTCGGAGAGCAATCAAAATAATAAAGTCGGAAAATTTAGCGCATACCGATTAGGCGAAAATATAATGTTAGGAACAGACGGAATGCACAGCGACATGATACGGAGCGCGAAAGCAAATTATTTTGAGGCATCAAAAGTTGACGAAATGAGCATGGAACAAATGTATAAAAGATTTAGAAACGTCAATAACTATCTTAAAATAAATGACTTCGCCGGAGACGACCAAGATAATCTTGTCGTATTAGATTACAAACCGAGAACGGAATTTAATCAAACAAATTTTCTCGGACATTTTGCCTTTGCGATGAACAGCAGTGACGTGCAACATGTCATAGCAAAAGGCGAACTGATAATGAAAGACAGAGTTCTCACCAGAGTTAATGAAACCGAATTATTAAATTTTTCTAAACAACAAAGTAAAATGCTTTGGAACGAGCTAAAAAAATGAAATTAAAAATATTGTTTATTATTAATCCTATTTCGGGAGTAGGACGGTCTAAAAAAGTTGAACGAGACGTGGAAACACTTTTAGACACAGAGGTTTATGAGCATAAATTTGTTTATACTAAGTACAAAGGACACGCCGCCGAAATCAGCAAAGAAATAGCTGACAGATTTGACGTGGTAGTAGCAGTGGGAGGGGACGGCTCGGTCAACGAAGTCGCACAAGGAATAGTAGACAGTCGAACAGCGATGGCGATAATTCCATCCGGCTCAGGAAACGGTTTCGCACGATATTTAAACATACCACGAGATATACCGGATGCCATCAAAGTTATTAACGAAGCGAATATTAAATCCGTAGATGCTATTCGTATTAACGATAACTTCTTCGTCAATATTGCCGGAGTAGGTTTTGACGCAAGAATAGCGCACCAATTTGCCAACAGCAAAAGACGAGGATTTCTCCCATATCTCAAATTGATTCTCAACGACGTAGCCAGCTTCTCCTCCGAAAAATTTACGTTTATTATTGATGGCAAAAGAATTGAACGCGAAATATTCATAACAGTATTTGCTAACAGCTCACAATGGGGCTACGGCGCCGAAATATCTCCAGACTCAAAAATTGATGATGGATTGTTAAATGTTTGTATATTTAATAAATTCCCGATAATAGAAGTCCCTATACTGACAGGAAAACTCTTTGACAAAACAATATTGAACTCTAAATATTGCGAAAGCTACACCGCAAAAGAAATAATTATCATCTCTGAAAAAGAAGAAATATCGGCACACATAGACGGAGAGCCAATAATTTTTCCTAATAATGTAAATATCAAGATTTTACCTTTATCTTTAAAAGTCATCGTACCGACAAAAAAAAGAAGGTTTATTTTGTAAACCTTCCTAAAAAAAAGTAGTATTATTATTGTTTCTAAAATAGAGATAGTTTTTTATAAAAAGGTTGCATATAAAAAGAAATATTTATTTTGCAACTTTATTTAATGTTTGTATCTAAAATATATAAGTTCAATGTTGGAAGAAAAAGATATAATAAAACGTTGTAAACAAGGAGACCGACAAGCACAGCAATACGTTTACGAAAAATACGCACCCGTAATGCTCGCTATATGTGTACGTTATGTGCGCGATAAGATGCTCGCCGAAGACATTATGCAAGATGGATTTATTACTATTTTTTCTAAAATCGCACAATTTAAAGAACTCGGCTCTTTTGAAGGTTGGATGAAAAGAATCATGGTGAACGCATCACTTAGAGTATTACAAAATATATCTAAGAACATTCACTACAATATAGAAGATGTTAAAAATACTAATATCGCTAATTTACAAGACAATACACAAGAATTGGACATAAATTATGCAGACCCAAGGTCAGTGATAGAAAACACCACTTTTTCGCAAGACGAAATAATGAAAGTGGTCTCCGAACTGCCCGACGGTTTCCGAATTGTGTTCAATATGTATGCGATAGAAGGATATAAACATAAAGAAATTGCCGACATCTTGAAGATAAGTATTAGCACCTCAAAAACGCAGCTGATACGGGCGAGAAAACAATTACAAGACAAATTGTTCAAACTTGGACTACAAAAACAGAACGAAATTAATAATAAAGAATATAATAAGAATTTACTGCATCTTTCATAACCGCTTAAAAGTAGTTTACACTTTTTTTCTTTGCGAAACTCTGCGAGAAATTGATAATCAAATATTTCACGCAGAGTCTCGCAAAGGTAAATACGCAAAGTTTCGCAAAGAAGTGTAACCTAATAAATGAAACATGCCGAATTTACATTAAAATTAATACTATCATGGACAAAGAATTAAACTACTTAGATGATTTAACTAATAATGCTCTCGGAAATATGCAAATTACTCCTAAAATGAGATGGACACAGTTTGAAACTAAACTCGTTAATAATAACTTGGTTGCAAACAATAACGCTAATCAATCGGTATTGCAAAAAACTTTTGACAATATTATATCTTCTTTTCGCTATAAATTAGGGATTCTGACAGGAGTGGTAGCGGTTACAATTGTGGTATTTACTTTTTTAAATAAACAAGACGAACCGAAGAGTCAGATAAACAGTATTTACCAAAAAAATATTACTAAGGTAAACACAGAAGACCGTAAACTCAATGTTCAACTATTGAAAGATAAAAATATCGCCAAAGAGACAAAAAATATTTTGTCAGATACAGAAAACGTTTTGACAAAAGAGAAAAACACTACGCCAAATACTGATAACGCTACAGATTCCACTAATATCGCTAAAAAACAAGTTACTATAAAAAAACAAATTATAGTTACTGACACTATAAAATAAACTTTTAATGTCTAATAAATAAATTTTTAATATCATGGCAAGTTTTTTTAAAATTCCAAAACATACGACTTTTGATTACAAACCTTTGTATTACGATGAAAAAAAAGAAGAACGCGAACACCGTAACGAGTTGATAAAACAAGAATTAGGCATAGAATCGGTAGAATACAAAAGTGCCATAAAAGGCAGCTTTTCAAAACGGTCGTGGACAAGAAAATATGCACAACGTTCAACCAATATACGAATCCTTATAATTGTGCTTGGATTGTCAGTCTTGTCATATTATCTTTTTTATTCATAACCTTTTTTATTCATAATAATAATGAAGAGATGGCAGATATTATAAAAATTTTACCCGACAGTGTAGCTAATCAAATAGCCGCAGGAGAGGTCATTCAACGTCCTGCCTCTGTTATTAAAGAATTAGTAGAGAACTCCGTAGATGCTAAGGCAACTCGCATCACTATTAATGTCAAAGACTCGGGAAGAACGCTTATTCAAATAATAGATAATGGAATAGGAATGTCAGAAACTGATGCAAGAATTTCTTTTGAACGACACTCCACATCTAAAATAAACTCTGCCGAAGATTTGTTCTCGCTAACGACCAAAGGTTTTCGAGGCGAGGCACTTGCGTCTATCGCCTCCGTCGCGCATGTAGAACTTAATACCAGACAAGAAACCGCAAATGTAGGAACACAAATAATTATTGAAGGTTCAAAATTAATTAAACAAGAAGACGTGGCATGCAGCAAAGGAGCAAATTTCTCCGTTAAAAATCTGTTTTATAATGTTCCAGCAAGACGAAAATTTTTGAAAGCTACAAACATTGAATTAGGACATATTCTAACCGAAATACAAAGAATAGCTCTCTCACATCCGGAGGTAGCATTCATTCTAATACACAATGACAAAGAGATATACAATTTGCCGACATCAAATTACAAACAACGAATAGTAAATATTTTTGGTAAACAATTCAATCAAAATCTGACAGAAATTAAAACTGAAACATCGTTTATAAATATTTACGGATACATCGGCAAACCGGAAATAGCACGAAAACAATACGGACAACAATTTCTGTTTGTCAATAATCGCTTTTTCAAAAATTCATATTTTCATAAAGCTATTATATCGGGGTACGACAAAATAATTCCACAAGATGCTGTGCCTACGTATTTTATCTATTTTGACATAGAGCCAAATAGAATAGACGTCAATATACATCCGACTAAAACGGAAATCAATTTTGAAAATGCAAGTGCCATCTTTCAAATACTTATATCGGCAGTTAAGAAGACGCTCGGCGTTAATAATATTGTGCCTTCAATAGATTTTGACCAAGACGGCGCTTTTGAAATTCAGCCACCGAAAAAAAATGCTAATATTAAAATGCCCGAAGTAAAAATTAATGAAAATTATAATCCTTTTGAAAAAGGAAATTTTTATAATGATAATTACAACAACGACAAAGAAAATCTCCAAAACTGGGAAGAATTATATCAAAAAACTGAATATCAAACAATTCCTTCTACGTTAGACCAAAATATTACTACTGACACACAATTTTTTCAAATAAAAAATAAATATATTCTCACTACTTTAAAATCGGGAATAGTGATAATTGACCAGAAAAAAGCACACGAAAAAATATTGTTTGAAAAATATCTGTCCACTTTTAACAGACAAAAATTAGACTCGCAACAAACTATTTATCCACAAAAGATGGAATTTAATCAAGATGATTTGGTCGCATTTAACGAAATAATGGACAATTTAATTGATATAGGGTTTTCTTTTGAACAAATTAATAACTATACTTTTTATATCACCGGAATACCGGATTTATTTGAGAAAGAAAATATTGATGTCATCTTATACGAACTAATTGCTAATCAACGTAAAACCCCTACAAACATTAGAGAGAAAATATATGAAACAATGGCGCTTAGCTATGCTAAAAATCTGTCAATGAACCACAACACGCCGCTAACGAAGGAAGAAATGTTGCAAATTTTTGACTCACTCTTTGCTACAAAAACGCCTAATTACACACATGACGGCAAACAAATCATTGCTATTATAAATTATGAAGAAATAGAAAAAAAATTTGAAAGCTAATAATTATGAACTTTAACGGATTACTTTCTTTTGTAGAAGTTTTGAAAAAAAACAAGCAGATAATAGAAATAAACGAATACGTTTCTACCGAATTAGAAATAACAGAAATTGTTGATAGAATATCTAAACAAGCTGATGGGGGTAAGGCATTGTTATTTATTAATAATGGCACTAAATTTCCACTTCTTATCAATGCTCTCGGCTCTATTAACAGAATGCAAACAGCACTCGGAGTGAAAAATTTAGACGACTTTGGAACAGAAATTTTTGCTTTACTCAAAGATTTTACTGCCAACAAAACAGGCATCTTTGACCAATTGCGAATGTTACCTAAGCTGAAAGAAATTTCTTCGTGGCTACCAAAAATTAAAAATATAAAAGCTTCAAGTCAAGAAGTAATAATAAAAAATCCTAATCTTGACATCTTACCTATCCTCAAATGTTGGCCCCATGATGGAGGCAGATTTATCACATTACCAACAGTTTATACCAAAGACCCAAGCACAGGAATCCGAAATGTAGGCATGTATCGTATGCAGGTTATAGACGCGCAAACAACCGCTATGCATTGGCATAAGCACAAAACAGGAGCGAGACATTATGAAGAATATAAAAAGCTAAACAAAAAAATGCCCGTAGCAGTTGTTCTTGGCGGAGACCCGATTTATACTTATGTTGCAACAGCACCGCTACCCGATAATATTGATGAACTTATGCTTGCCGGTTTTATAAAAAAACAAAAAATAACTCTCGTGAAATGTATTACACAAGACATAGAAATTCCCGAAGACGCAGATATTGTATTAGAAGGGTATGTAGATACGCAAGAGGAAATGTTTTTTGAAGGACCTTTTGGAGACCACACCGGATTTTATTCGCTGGCAGACTTCTATCCTAAATTTCATCTCACTTGCATAACTCACAGATTACAAGCTATTTATCCCGCCACAATTGTAGGAATACCTCCGCAAGAAGATAAGTACATTGCCAAAGCAACCGAACGACTTTTTTTGCCACTTATCAAGATGACAATGGCGCCGGAAATCATTGATATGAACATGCCGGAAGCGGGAGTGGCGCATAATATAACAATAGTAAAAATAAAAAAATCTTTCTCTGGACAAGCAATGAAAGTTGCAAACGCACTATGGGGAGCCGGACAAATGATGTTTAACAAAATAATGTTAATAGTTGACGAAAACGTCACTGATATTCAAAATATTGAGACGACAATACAACAAAGTATTAAATTTTTCTCCCCTAAAAATGACACACATTTCTCGCGAGGACCATTAGATGTATTAGACCATTCGTCTTCTAAATTTGCTTTTGGAAGTAAATTATTGTTGGATGCAACAAAAAAATACGAAGAAGAAATTGTTTACGCCGACAAAATTTATTCGGATAATTATAAGATTAATAATACAAATTTTTCTGAAATTGCAGAAATAAAAAATGTTAATTTCCACTTTATAGAAAAACAGATACCTATTTTATTTTTGTCTGTAGAAAAAAATGATAATATTAAGAATATTGCTAAAAAAATTATTGAAAATACGGTTTTAGAAAATGTTAAAATTGTCTTTATCATGGATAAAAATGTTGATATATCTAATATGTTGGTTACTATTTGGCTTGCTGCAAACAACATAGAGCCGGAGCGAGATGTCTTTTTATTAGAAGACGACAACCAAAATATATTATTTATAGATGGCACAACGAAAAGTAAAAAATATGATAATTTCAATCGCGACTGGCCTAATATCTTGATAATGAAACAAGAAATAATCAACAGCATAGATGCAAAATGGGATAAAATGTCGCTTGGTTCATTAATAAAATCTCCTTCTCTTAGTTTTATTGATATGGTAAAAAATAATGACGCGGTATTAAAATAAAAAAAAGTAAAAATTTTATAGAAAAAAATTTGGTGGTTCAAAATAAATTATTACCTTTGCAGTGAATTTTTGATTTTTCAAGCGCAATTAACTCAGTTGGTTCAGAGTGTTACCTTGACAGGGTAGAAGTCACTGGTTCGAGTCCAGTATTGCGCACAACGTTTCAACACTTCTAACCACTTGTGAAACAAGTGGTTTTTTTTGAATATAATTTTATTTTTCTATTTTAAAACGAGTTATATATAATTGATCGCCTATCTTGCTGATATAAACATTTACAGTATAAGTAGTTTCTGCGGTGGTCGTTAATTTTCCATATATTTGTATCATTTCTTCGGATTCGTACTTATAAATAACTTTAAACTCTTTAGGAACATTTTTAAGGAAGAAGTTTTTTATGACTATTTTTGCCTGGTAACGCGAATAAATGCTGCTTTTGTTTAAGAGCTTCAATTCTATATTACGGTTGAAATGCTCAGCTAAATCGTCTGAGTTTCCGTTACTTATTGCCAGCACAATCTGGTCTGGTACCGTGTTTGTAATTGAATGTAAAACAAAACTTGATAGCGTTATAGTACAAACCAAAAATAAAATATGTGTTAATATTTTTTTCATCTCGGGTGATTTTATACTTTCATATCAATAATCACGCCATAAGTAATCTAAAAACTTAATTAGATTCTAATTCTAGCTGTAACTGATTTATCTTTATATTCAAATCTATATCATTTGGGTTCAATAGTTTTGCCTTTTTCAATCTGATGATTGCCTTTTCTAAATTCTCTTTTGTGCGAACCTCAAGATACATATTTGCTTCGTCTTTGTAAATTGCTATTCTATTTTGTATGAGAGTATTTAGTTTGTCTATCTTATTTTTTATCTCCGGATAATTTGGATTTTGCTGCAAAACAGTTTTATAAGTTGCCAGGGCGTCTAAGTAAAATTCTTCGCCTTTATTGATTTGGTTTTCTGCAAGCAGTATAAGTTCGTCAATTTTATTATAGCGTTTTTTGGTGACTGTTTTCTTATTTATTTTTATGCTATCGTTTGTAGTTATCATTTTCGTAGAGTTTGTCGTGTTCGGATTCTGGTATTTAGGATAAATGAAAATTGCTGCTGCTATTGTCATTAGAAGAAAAAGAACTAAAAATCTTATTAAATATTTTATTTTGAATACTTTAGGTGTTTTTTTATTATCTATTTTTTCTTCTACAATTAGTTGTGTAGCCGAGTTGATGGTTTCTGTATTTAGTTCCGCAGTTCGTTGTGCTATTATTTTTTCGTAATCCAGCATTGTTACGAGTTCCTTTGCGGTAGCCACAAAATTGCTGTTCGGAAATAAAAGTATAAATCTTTTATAAGTTTCCGCATTATGTTTTAAAATTGCTTCTCCCCATTGCTCATTTTCTGCTTCTTTAATGTCGTATCTGTTGTTTTTACAAAAAATAATTTCGTCAGCATTTTTATAATTAGACTGTTGCGGCATCGGTAATTGTAGGTCATGGTCTCTAACTTTTTCTACTATTGCGTTGTAAATATCTTTAAGCGTGCATAATTGTTTGCCATTATGGATTCCATTTTTTACAGTGTCCACAAAAAAGCCGGTAAAATATGTCGGCAGCTCGCTATTATATTCCGGAAACAAAGCGGAGTCCTCTTCTGAAGCAGAAGTTATGGTGTATGTCCCCTCAAATTTATTCAGCTCTACTATCAATTTAGATTGAAAATCACTCATGTGATTGTGTATCTGTCCACTGTGACAAGCATCAAGAATGACAATTTTTCTACCGGCACGCGATTTAGAAATAATATTTCTAAAATCACTTATATTTAAGCTGTCAGTTTCTAACGTATTTTTGGTAGAATTTGAGGTGGACAAATACAATTTGTAGTCGTTGCTGCTTAGCAAACCATGTCCTGTATAATATACAAAGAGTGTATATTTTTTATTTTTAGTTTCTTTGGCTATAGCTTGCAGTTTGCGGCTGATATTCAATTTTGTTTCATTAAGACTGATAACAATATTTTCCTCCGGTATTCCTACACAATTTTTATCTAATAATACACTCTTCATGAGTTCAATATTTTTGAGAATATTTGGAATAGGGTGAATTGTTGTATCTTCTGGAAATTCGGAGACTCCAATCAACAGAACCAGAATATTTTTAGTATCTATTTCAAAATTCTTTACAATATTATTTTCTTCTACATTTTCTACGTCTATGTTTTCTACGTGAGTATTTTCTAATAGTTCCTTTTCTAATAATTTCATAGTATAAAATTTAATGATTATAAAATATTTATACTTCTAATATATAAATAAATAATTAAAAAACAAAGATTTAACGAAATTTTTTTTATATATAATTAATTTTCAATATCTTATAAATAAATAGTTAAGATTTTTAAATTAAAGTTGTAATATAAAACAAATAATGTAATTATCTAAAAAATAAGGAGTTATCTAAAAAAAATAAAATTCTTTTTCCTAATAAATTGAAAATAAGATATATTGATAAAAACAAGTTTTTTATTATATATTTTAGTATAAAGAAGACAGAAAATTAAGCAAAAATATGTATATAAAAGTTAAAAAAACATAAAGCAAAGTATTATTTACATATTTTTTGAATATCAAAATGTCTTATAATTAATATTATGTTAAGTAGAAAAAACAAGTTGATTTTCAATTAGTTAGAAAATGAGCATAAATTGTTCTTTTAACGGAAAATTTGGACAAAAAAAACGTTTTATCCTTTAATCTTAACGAATTGTATAAGTATTTAAGTCACCCCCCTAACCCGTAATGCTCGCAAAAGAATGACATGCAGTGCGCAGCGACACCACATATACCATACCCACTACCCCCCACTACGTAAAATTTCATATTTTGATTTTGGACAAACTCCTGATTTTTGTAACAAAATTATTTCTTTTCATTTTTTTTTACAAATATAAACTTTTTTTTGATTTTCACACGAAACCCTGTAGTGCCTGGAAAATTAATTATCACGCAAAGACGCAAAGTAAATTTTTAGAACTTTGCAACGCAGTTTTATGTCATATTTTTATGACAAAAAATATAAAAAAATATGTATATACTGACAAAACGGCATATTTTATTAATTGGCACGTAGTTTGAAAAATGTGAGATGTTTAATAAAGTTTAATCTTAAAATATATATAAGACTATGCAAACAGGTAAAATAGGCGTAACCAGCGAAAACATTTTTCCTATAATAAAGAAGTTTCTTTACTCGGAACAAGAAATATTTTTGAGAGAGCTAATATCTAATGCCGTAGATGCAACACAAAAAGCAAAGGCACTATCCCGCAAAGGAGAAATAACCGGTGATTTGGGCGATTTAACGATACATGTTAAAATAGATAAAGAAGCAAAAACCATCACGGTGACCGACCAAGGTATTGGAATGACAGCCGAAGAGATAGATAAATATATCAATCAAATTGCCTTTTCAAGTGCTAACGAGTTCCTTGATAAGTACAAAGACAAAATAGATGTTATTATTGGACACTTTGGACTCGGATTTTATTCCAGCTTCATGGTCTCTGAACGAGTAGATATTATTACTAAATCATACAGAAGCGAATCCCCTGCGGTAAAATGGTCTTGTGACGGAAGTCCGGAATACAGCATAGAAGAAGCTATACGACAAGACAGAGGAACTGATATCGTGCTACACGTAGATGGCGAATCGGCTGAATATCTTGAAGATAGCAAGATAAAATCGTTGTTGGAAAAATATTGTAAATTCTTACCTATTCCTATTGCCTTCGGCACAGAAAAAGTATGGGACGACAAAGAAGAAGACGAAGATGAAAATCAAGTAGAAGACAATAACATGCCAAAGCCGGAAACCCTAAAAGATACTATTATCAACGACATAAATCCGACATGGAAAAAACCGCCAAGTGAAGTTAGTGACGACGACTATAAAGCATTCTACAAGAAATTGTATCCGCAAAGTTGGGAAGACCCTTTATTTAATATACATCTGAACGTAGATTATCCTTTCAATCTCACAGGTATATTATATTTTCCTAAAATACGTACCAATTTGGAAATTCAAAAAAATAAGATACAACTATATAGTAATCAAGTATTTGTAACAGACTCGGTGGAAGGAATAGTTCCAGAATATTTGACTTTATTGCATGGCGTACTTGATTCTCCTGATATCCCGCTTAACGTATCGCGAAGTTATTTGCAAAGCGACTCCAATGTGAAAAAAATATCTACTCACATTACTAAAAAAGTTGCCGATAAATTATTAGAAATATTTAAAAATCGCCGCGAAGAGTTCGAAAAGAAATGGGACGATTTAAAATTGTTCATTCAATATGGTATGTTAATGGATGAAAAGTTTTACGAAAAAGCCAAAGATTTTTATGTAATGAAGAACACTGAGGCAAAATATTTTACATTAGAAGAATATAAAAATCTGGTGCAAGCAAATCAAACCGATAAAGACGGCAACATCATACACTTGTATGCAAACAATAGAATAGACCAATACACTGCAATAGAAGCTGCTAAGTCAAAAGGTTATGACGTACTTTTATTAGATGGACATTTAGACTCGCATTTCTTAAACCAAATGGAGCATAAATTGGAAAAGACCAAGTTCACACGCGTAGACTCTGACGTGGTATCTAAATTAATACGCAAAGAAGACCGACCAGAGGTGGACTTATCAAAAGAACAACAAACCGAGATGACCGCCATATACGAATCTTTATTGCCAGAACAAGTTGGTAGCTTCTGGGTTCAATACGAGTCATTGTCTGAAGACGATTTGCCGGTTGTTATAACCATGTCCGAATACATGAGACGTATGAAAGAAATGGGACGACTCGGAGGACCAGAAACAAGTCTGTACAACAACTTGCCAGATAATTACAATCTCGTAGTTAATGTCAACCACCCTATTACTAAGCAAATTATCAATCAAAAAAATATTGATTTATCTGCAAAAATAGGTAATATAGAAAAACAAATAGCACCTCTCAAAATAGACCAAAGTGCTTTGGAAGAGTTGACTAAGGACAAAAAAGAAGAGGAAATTAGCACCGAAGAAAAAGACAAAAAAGAAGAGATCCGACAACAAATCCACGAATTAGAAAATGAAAAGACAAAGATTCTAAAAGAGTATGGAGCAGGTAATAAGCTTGTAAAACAAGTCATTGACCTCGCATTGTTGGCAAACAACTTATTGAAAGGCGCTGACCTCACACGTTTTGTAAAAAGAAGTGTAGAATTTATTGAGAAGTAAAAATCATATTTTTGGGTAATTAGTTGTGTAAGCGTGGATGCCTGTAGCGTCCACGCTTATGATTTTCTGTTTATTTTTCCAATTTTTTCTATTCTTTCCGTATTTTCTGAATTTCTATAATATCAACCTTAGTTAGTTTAGTTATTTGATTATCTGACATTCCTTCATGTATCATTTCTTTTATCATCTCTATTTTTTCTTGTCGTCTCTTTTCTTCTTGTTTTTGGCGTTCTAACTCTATTCCTTCTTCACGTCCTTTTTCCACTCCTATTTGCAAACCTATTTCTACACCTTCTTCACGTCCTTTTTCTATTCCTATTTGCACACCTATTTCTACACCTATTTCTACACCTTCTTCACGTCCTTTTTCTATTCCTTTTTCTATTCCTTCTTGATAAAGAACTTTATCATAACGTTTTACGCGTT
>DYQJ01000441.1 GCA_020719345.1 Draconibacterium orientale
TTTATTTGTTTATTTCTTTATTAAATATTATTGTTGCTTATTTTACAACTATGGATACTTGGGTTACATTTAAAGTATTTGGTTTGACAATATTAAACATTATCTATTTTATTTGGCAATTTTATATGCTTCGTAAATACTTAGTTGAACCAAGCAAAATTAGGTAGTGCATAAATGGTAATGGTAACACTAATTCAAAATATTAAATTGCCTTTATATTTATTAATTTATAATTTTTTATAAATAATTGCTAATTTTAAGCTTTTATACACTACCTATTTTATTTTTGTATAAGTTACATTATCTGCTGTAGTCGGACGTGTAGCCTCGGTTTTACCATCAATGGTTTGAGTCTTTTTACCCTTAGTTAAAGTGATACCACTTACTTTGATAATATCAAAAATTTTTGAATTAGCGTGAATAACACTAGAATCAGGAGCATCAGGTGTTTTCTTTTTCCCTTCTATTCGCTTAGGCGTTCCTACCACCCAGTCGGAATATCCGTAAAAACGCAGTGTATTAAAAGTATTTACAGCATAATCTACTAAAGGTGTATACTCTACATAGCTTACCGTCATATCGATCTTGCGAAAACCTACAGAAGAAGTTATTTCCTCCCCTGTGGCGAAAGTTCCCTCCTTAGTTACAGAAAAAACAGCCTTAGAATCAATACAAGTACTATCAAATCCGAAGAACACTTGTGTTTCAGTTAACAGACTTCCCGAAAAAATATAAGTTTTTTTATTATTTTCAATTTCAACAAAACAATCACTGCTCCACGTGCCTTCTAAGTTTAAAGCAGGATGATTACTTGCGACAGAATCGGTTGCTTTTTTGTCCGAAGCAGGAGAATTGCTCGCTACGGGATCAGTTGTTTTTTTGTCCGAAGCAGCAGGATTGCTCGCTACGGGATCAGTTGTTTTTTTGTCCGAAGCAGCAGGATTGCTCGCTACGGGATCAAATACCGTTAAGATAAGCATTATACATTACAGAACATAAAAAAGTACAAAC
>DYQJ01000279.1 GCA_020719345.1 Draconibacterium orientale
ATAAGTACTTTAAAATAAAATAAATAGCGTGTTTAGTCACCATTATTTTACGCTATCAAATAATTAAATAAAAAATCATGCTAATATAATTAAATATTACAATACTTACCAAATTATTTTTATATATTTATACAATATCTTATTTTTAATTTTTGTTAAATAACATTGTTTTATTTTTATTATATTTTATTTTTATATATTTTTGAACTTTATAAATGGACACTAATTAATAGATATGTTAAAAATACTACTTTCTTTTTTTCTCCTTACCTTGATATTGAATATTTCTTGTGGCAAAGAAAAAGATAATACAAACAGTGATAGCGATTTACGAGTTTATCAACATGGTCTGGATTGTATTAAACTGCCTAATAAAGATTATGCGGTTATCTGGGCAAGTAGTGGTAATCCGCCTCAGGGTGCTGATGTGGAAGATAATTGGACTCATGATATATATTATAATATTGTAAATCAAGAGAATCCATTTTTGGACGATGTTATTACAATCATTTCGTTTCCCGGGGCGCAAGAACCTGCAAGCTCAGACATCAGTCGTGACGGGAAAATAATGATTACTATGGAAGATGCTTGGAATACAAATAACGAAGTAGCACAAAGATACGGAATATATGACTCTAATTTTCAGAATATTAAACCATATCCTAATATGGTTTTTGATGGAGGACACTCCGGACATGTGGCGGCTGTGAACGATAAATTTGTTGTTTTTTATTCGGAAGGATGGGTTAATGATGGAGGAGTGGATAATTTAGGGTCAGGAGATAATGTTATGCTTAAAACTTATAGTTCTGTCGGGGAAGAGCTAAATACTCTGGACATTTCGGTAGGAGAGGCAAGTAGAGACTGGTGGCCCTTAGTAGCCGGTTCAGAGAATAAAGCATGTCTTGTATGGCAACGATATATTGAAAATCAAACGTTTAGTAATTTAATGTTATCTATTTATAATCCTAACACCAATGAATCATCAGATAATTTAGTCCTTGAAAATAATGTCAAATATTATACTTATGATGTTCAATTTATTGAGGCGATAGCCAGATTTTTGATAGCCGGAACTTATCAAAATCAAACAGGATTTGCTTATTTGATTGATGAATCAGGGAATATTACGGCGTCTGTGACTAATTTGCCTACCGGTATTGTGCGTCAGGCGAAAGCCATTGTCAGTGAGCTTTCTAATAATGAGGTTAAAATAGTTTATGCTGCTTCTCCTAACGGATTAATAATTCTTAAAGCCGGCAAAAACAAAATAGAATATCTTGAAAATAAATCTGATACATACAACTGGTCATATATGGGAACTGATGGTTTTTTTATAAATGATACGACTGTTTATATTCTCACATTATCTAAACAAGATATTCAACAAAAAAGATTCGTTATTAATTAGTGTCCATTTATAAAACAGGTTCTTGAATGATTTTTGTGAAAAACTCTGCGAGAAATTGATAATCAAATATTTCACGCAGAGTCTCGCAAAGAAGTGTAACAAATTCATATTTTTATTCCCAGCACTAATATGTCATCAGTTTGACTGTTTTCGCCTCTCCACTCTAAGTGTTTTTGTTCTAATATTTCTAATTGTTCGGTCATCTCTAATAGATTAATTTGTAATAATAGGTCTTTAAAATTTTTCTTTAAGAATTTTCGCTTCTTTTCGCCTCCAAACTGGTCAATGTATCCGTCCGAGAACATGTAAATTTTGTCGTCATTAAGTAATTGAAAAGAATGATTTTTAAAGCTACGGTCTTCTAACAGATATATTCCGATAGGCATTTTGTCGGCTTCTAATTCTATTATTTGATTTTCGCGGATAATATAAGCAGGATTGTATGCTCCGGCAAATTCCATCTCGTTCGTATCTCGGTCAATAATACAAAGTGTCATATCCATTCCATCTTTTGAGATTGCTTTTTCCATATTTTGACTAAGCGCTTTGATAACATTATCTCTCAAATCGTCTAATATTATCGAGGCTGAGAGTCGCGTTTTACTTACTTTTCTAAAATGCTTGTTTGCTACTTCACTAAGAAACGAAATTCCGAGCATACTCATAAATGCTCCGGGTACTCCATGTCCTGTGCAGTCGGCAGCGGCTACAAGAGTATAATTAAAAAATTTCTTTATCCAATAAAAATCTCCGCTGACAATATCTTTTGGACGATATAAAATAAAGTGGTCGGCAAACGGGAGATTTTTTTCGGAACGTAAAAGTGCTAATTGAATTCGCTTAGCATAGGCGATGCTGTCTATTATCTGCTCGTTTTTATGAGTTATCTCATTATTTTTTTCCATTATTTCGCTTTGTCGTTTTTCTAACATCTCGTTGATAGTCAAAATCTCTTCGCGTTGCTGCAACAATTCTTCGTGTTTTTCTATGACTTCTATTTTTTGTTGTTCTAATTCGTTGTTCATGGATTCTAAAACTTCCGATGTAGTTTTAAGCTCTTCTACAAGGGAGTCCAATTCAAGATTTTTTTGATATATTTCCTCGTTTTGTGTCTGTAGTTCGGTATTTTTTTCTTCTATCTCGGACTGCCGTTTTTCTAACATTTCGTTGATAGTCAAAATTTCTTCGCGTTGTTGCAACATTTCCTCGTGTTTTTCTATTATCTCCATTTTTTGCTGTTCTAATTCAGCATTTTGTGCTTGCAATTGCGATGTTCTCTGCTCAACTTTTGTCTCTAATTCTTTATTTAAGGTTTCTAACTTGCGGTAAATGTTTGCATTATCTATAAGTGTAGCTATTTGCGAGAGCAATAGTTCGGCAACTTTTTGTGTCTGAAAATTAAAATTTTTATATTCATTTTCAAAATATAAAACCGCTTCTAATTCAGAACCTTCATACAAAGGAACTACTAATGTAGAAATAATTTCCTCATCAATAAAAACGTTATTATAATTTAAAGTCCGCATTAAGAGTCTGTCATTAAATAATTTATCTTTATGACTCAAATTAATGATTTTATTGTGTTTGATAATGTTGTTTTTATTATACTCGGTCTCTAAAATAATATCTTTTTTTTTGGAGACAAGAAACATTAATCCGCGTTCGGCTTCAAAATTATTAGTCAAAATTTCTAATGTCTTATCTAAATTAAACGAAGAAATGGAAAGCAATTCTCTTTTTATTTTGTCAAGTATTAAGAGCTGTTCCGTTAAATTTTCCACATCATTATAAGATTTTGCATTTAACATGGAGATTAAAAACGACTGGAAAAAAACAAACAAAAACATTCCGAAAGTAGTTAAATAAATAGAATTTATAATTCCGAAATCATGCATGCTGTCATTTAGTGAGGCAATAAACATTATTGCTGTTCCACTTAGTGAAATTATAGCTCCTCTGTTTTTATTGAGCGCCGCTTTGAAAATTCCGTAAATAAGATATGTAATAATAAGCAACGCCGGAATTATTAACAATACCAATGTTCCGGAAAAGATGCGCGCCGGAGTGACTAATGTAAACAAAATTAACACTGAATTAAGAATGACATAAATCTTAATTACTTTTAAATTAATGTACTCTTTAAAAAGACCGGCTAAAAACAGGGTGAAAAAAGTGATTCTCAAATAGTTTGTTATAAAATTTGTCTTTACCACAAATTCCCAATTCAAATCATTGAAAATATGAACTGCAAGAAATTGTCCATTGACGGTGAGATAAATCGCAGAACTAAGCAAAGCAATGGCAAAATATAAAGGTGACTTATCTTTTCTTCGCAAAAAATAGAGTCCGAAATGATATAAAGCCATGATTATCAATGCTCCAAGTAAGAAGACATCAAAACCTATTCGTATGTCGGCAAAGCGAAGTAAATCGCCGGTATTACCTATTCGTATAAATTTATTCATTCCGCCTTTTGTATGATTGTAATTGCTGATTTGTAGCGTTATGTACGCTATGCTGTCATGCGAAAGAAAATTGTAATTTTGTGGTAGCCACTTTGGTTGCATATTTTCACGTGAGTCGGCAACTTTACCTACTTCGTTGATTAGCTGGTCGTTAATCCACAGTTTATAAGCTGTTTCCACTCGTTCAAAAGATAAAGAATATATACGATTGCTGTCCGGTAAAATTACTTTTAGCCGAAACGTAGCAAACCCGTAACTACCTAATTTTTCTCCGTTAAGTTCATAATTTTTCCACAAATTAGGCAATGTAAAATAGTTCTTTACATTTAACAAAGATTTCTTATCAATATTTTTAAAGTCTTCAGGGGAGAGCAGCTGGTTCCAATAAAATTCCCATTCTCCGTTCAGTTCTAATATACCTTTTTTTTCAAAGTTCCATTCTGTAGCATCAAAGCTTCCTCGTTTTGCGGTAGGCACATTTAGGGTTTGCTGCCGACACGATGTCCAAAAAAGAGTAAATGATAACAAAATGAACAGGTTAAAAGTTCGCGAATAAAAAAAAATATTTCTTTTCATTAAATTTTTGATAGCGTAAAAAAATGGTGACTTTCTTGTAAAAAGCCCAAAAATAGTATATATTTGTCT
>DYQJ01000280.1 GCA_020719345.1 Draconibacterium orientale
TAACCCTTTTTTATTGATTTTATTGTATTTAACTATTTTTTGTCATACATATTGCATTATGGCTTCGTTTTTTAACCGCGATAAATGCTAATACCGCAGATATCTCGCCCAAATTAGAAAATAAAGACGTAATAAAAAAAGCCATTGATTGCGTTAGAGAAGATGATTTTACCGAAGAAGAATCGCGGCGTTATGATGCTTATTTAGAAACTATTATGATAGAAAAAGAGGCGATAACAGCTTTAAAAGAAAAAAATAAACGATTAAAAAAAGCCTTAAGGAAAGAGAAAAAACTCAAAGAAATTGCACTACAAGAAGCATTAGAACAACGAAAACAAAAAGAAGAAGCAAAGATTAGCATTAAAAATGTTAAAATACGGTGAGTCAATAGAAGAAATTGCCACAGAAACAGGTTTGTCAATAGATAAAATTTTAGAACTAAAAACTAATTTTAAATAATCACAATATAATTTTAAAACTAATAAGTATGCAAATATTTTTACCACAAAGTCAAGTAGAAAAACATAATAATCATGTTTTTACTCCTATCGCCAAGAAATATAATATTCCGTACGAAAAATACGAGGTCAATGCCAGCCGCAATACTACGATAGTTTCCCAAAATGGCAGTATAATTTTTATTCCCGCCGACTCGCTTGTTGATATGAACGGCATTTTACTTTCCGGTAAGACGGATATCTATTTTCGAGAGATAAGAACTGCCGCAGACATCATCTCCAACAACATAGATATGCGTGTTAAAGACGGTGGAACAAATTACAATCTAAAAACTTCCGGCATGTATGAACTTCGCGGATACCAAGACAAAACTCCTATCAAAATACGAAACGGTAAAAACATTAAAGTAGAGTTTGTCTCTAATAATAAAGAAGTTACTGATAACTATTATTATGACGAATCCAAACAGCAATGGATAAAATCTAACGTTCAGAAACAGACTCAAAAATCATCATTAGTTCCGTTGGTTAAGCCCGTTAAAAAAACAAAGACTGATTATACAATAAAAGCTAATATAGATTTATCTACATTCCCTAATTTTGATGCATACACCGGTGTAGAATGGAAATATACCGGCGTGGAGGATATCCGAATATTAGAACAAAGACTAACAGAACGCTTAGAAAAACAAGAAGTAGAAATAACAGATGCTCAAAATCTGGCTATCAAATATTACCTCAGCTCGCTTGTCAATTCTAAAAATAAAATAGTTTTGCCATTGACTCCTGTTTTTGCAGAAGAAAATTATATTCACGCAGTTTCAAAATATGAGGAACGCATAAAATTAATAGCGGAAATGCAAGCTAAACGGAAAAAATTACTCACCGAACAAAATATATTAAATCAGTTTGTTATCAATAATTTTGGCTATCAAAATTGCGACGTTGTTTATAGATATCCCGGACACATCTTTGTGAGTGCCAGCTTTAAAATAGGACAAAGTTCTGCCGCATCTCGCAACATAAAAGTCTATCTAATAACAGATAACGACTCGGTGGTAATGAAATTTGAAAACGATTTCGCCATGTTCAACTTCAACCCCAACAAATCAAATAAGATAGTTGGAATAGAAGAAGCTAATAAATTAGGAGTCCTGGCATCCAGCGATTTTGCTAAGTTAAAAATACAACCTAATTCACCATATTCGTTTGAATTAACAGAGATACAACAAGATATAAATACATTAGAGAACTTTAATTCGTTAATAAAAAAACTGTAAATAATGATAGAAACATTAAAAAAACTTATAGAAGCACATTATCCGATAATAGCGCTTCAATCTTTTGAGTGGTATCGTTTGAAATCTATTATCCATGACGAGTTCAAAAAAAATGGATTTCTTATTACTACATGGAATAATGTGGACGGTCTGATAACAGATGGCAAAAAATCCGAAGACACAGAAGACCCCGTAATGGCAATGCGGCAAATATATCAGGTCTCTACAGATGCTCAGGAATGCAATAAAAAAGAGCTTTATCTGCTTGCAGACTATCATGATTATTTTGAAAATAAAGAGATTCGCACTCGTCTGCGTATATTGTCGCAAGAACTAAAATATTCCAGAAAACATATAATCATTCTTAGTCCTATCGTTCCTATTCCGGTAGAATTAGAAAAAGAGATTACCGTATTAGAAGTTCCACTTCCGGACAAACCCGAGCTGCGAAAAACATTAAAAGTACTAATTAGCGAAATAGGACAAGGTTCACAAAAACAACTTCAGCCCGACCGCGAATTAGAAGAACAATTAGTCAACGCCGCACTCGGTCTAACTATTCACGAAGCCGACTTAGCTTTTAGCCGAGCATTAGTTGAGACAAATGGTTTTAATAACAATTCTATAAAATTTGTTATCAAAGAGAAAGAACAAGTTATCAAAAAAAGCAAGATATTAGAATATTATCACACCAACGAGACTTTTAAAAATATAGGGGGCTTAAATAATCTTAAATCTTGGTTGAACACCCGCGGACAAGCATTCAGCGTCAAAGCAAACGAATTTGGACTGCAAGAGCCAAAAGGAGTACTTTTAACCGGTGTCCCCGGATGCGGTAAAAGCTTGATAGCAAAAGCAATCGCATCAATATGGAACATGCCATTATTGAGATTAGATATGGGAAAAGTTTTTGAAGGAATTGTCGGAAGCAGCGAAAACAATATTCGTAAAGCCATACTAACAGCAGAAGGAATAGCACCTTGTGTTCTCTGGTTAGACGAAATAGAGAAGGGATTATCCGGTTTGCAAAGCAGCGGAAACAGCGATTCCGGAACTACAGCCAGAGTCTTTTCTACATTTTTAACATGGATGCAGGAAAAAACTAAACCCGTTTTTATAGTAGCAACAGCAAACAATCTTGACTCGCTCCCGCCCGAAATTTTAAGAAAGGGAAGATTTGACGAAATCTTTTTTGTTGACCTTCCGACAGCAAAGGAACGCGAAGAAATATTTAAAATCCATGTAGAAAAAATAAAAAGAAGTTTACTACCGGTTGATTATCAATTTCTTGCCTCTATAACAAGAGGGTTTAACGGCGCTGAAATAGAATCGGTTGTTAAAGATGCACTGTTCTCGGCTTTTGAGAGAACTTGTAAATTAAACAGCAAATCGGAACTCGCACGCGAAGATATAGTCAAAATAATACAAAAAACCATTCCGCTAAGCGCTACACGTAAAGCCGAAATAGAAAGCATGCGAGAAATAGCAAAAACTCGCTTTGTATTAGCAAGCAACGAAAAAATAGAAGAACTGACTACTCAAAAAGAAGTAAAACTCACAATCTCTGAACAAAATAATAACCGAGTCCGACATTTTAACTTAAAAGAAGACGAAGCAAATGGAATTTAACAGGAAAAAAATAACCGATACCAAAGAAATTGATGTTAATATCAAAATAGAAGACAGCCAAGGAAGTGCCGAAGATTATTTCGCTCGAGGCGAAATAAATATGCAGAAGTCTAATTGGAATGCAGCATGGTCTGATTTTTCAAAAGCGCTGGAACAAAATAATAAATATGCACTCGCTTATTTCAAACGCGGAATTGTTTATCATCAAAAAAATCAATTACAAAACGCTTTAGAAGACTACAATAAAGCAATATTGTACGACAAAAATATAGAGGACATCTACTATTTTCGCGGAAGTGTTTATCTCGGACTAAACGACCACATCAAAGCTATAGCCGACTATACGAAGGCATTACAAATCAAACCCACTGATTACAACTCGCTATTTTATAGAGCTATTAGTTACGAAAAAAAAGGTGATTATAATTTTGCAATAGCAGATTATAATAAAGTAATAGAACTCAATCAAAAGATGGACACCGCATTTTTCAATCGTGGAAAAATTTATTTATTGCACAATCAACCACAAAATGCTCAAAAAGACTTCAATGATGCTATCGCAATAAATAACAATCTCAAAAAAGAATGCGACAGCTTAATCGCCACATACATAAAAAAGAAAGAATTAGAAGTCCAAGCCAAAAAAGCCGAACTCAAAAGACAAGAAATGCTTGTGGTAGTAAATAAATCTTTGCAAACGGCGAATTCACTCTATGAACAAAAAAAATATATTCCTGCTATAACACATTATACAGAGGTGATAAAATTAAATCAAACAAACGCCGAAGCATTTTTCAAGAGAGGACACTGTCACTGGCTATTAGGTAACAAAGACTCAGCGATGCAAGATTTTAATCAAGCACGCACTTTAGACCCCGAATACAGAAATATAATATTAGGATTAGGGATTGTAAATGTTGCCGGAATTTTGTTAAATAAATTCTTGAAAAAATAATCTATAAGTAAATTAAAAAAAAAAACTTCGGAATTTATAATTTACAACTACTTGATATTCAAGTAAAAGCCAAATTATAATTCTTAATTTATAATTTACTAACTATGCTTTTTTATACAAATTATATATAATATTCTAAATTAAATGTTTGGTAGCGTATAAAAATAGTGACCAAAATTCAAATTTACTGATTTT
>DYQJ01000281.1 GCA_020719345.1 Draconibacterium orientale
AGAAATTGATAATCAAATATTTCACGCAGAGTCTCGCAAAGGTAAAAACGCAAATTTTCGCAAAGAATTACACTCCGGCTATTATTTCATCTAATTTTTCGGGGCTGTCTATTATCTGGTCGATGACCTGCATCTTGAATTTAACCTTTGATTGCGGGGCAAGATTCATTTTTTTCAAATCTGAACTTGAAACTACTGCTACTTTGCCATCTGATAGAACACTGATAATTTTATTATCCGAATTTTTAAAGAAAGCCATAACGTTAGTTTTATTCAAATCATATCTGGTAATTGTTTGTCCATTATTGCTGATAACAAAGTATTTATAACTTTTTCCCTCTTCATTGTAAGCAGGGTCTGAAAATTCAAAGTCAGAATAAATACCTATAACATCTCTTACTGCACAAACGTCAATATTATAAACTCCAAGTTTAATCAAATTAACTTCACGTGCAACGTAGTTATCTTCTACCGAGTCGTCTTTTATCGGGGTAGGATTTTTGTCTTGTTTTTGTGCGGCGTCATATAATTCCATCGCTTTATTATATTCGGCTTTACTGAATACCGGCGCTATTTCTAATGTTTCTTCGGATTTGTCAGAGATTAATTTTAGGGCATATTCGTTTTTATTGACTTGCACTAACTCGGTTTTTTTCCACTTTTTGACAAATAATTTAGCTATTTGTTCTTTAGTTTTGGCGCCTTTATATTTCCACATCACGTTAGAGTATTTTGAAAGTTCCTTAAAATTTTTATGGTTTAAATCTACTTTTAATATAAGATCGGTATCTTCATTATAAAGCGTAGGTTTAGCCATGTAACTGACTGTGTTGTCTGCTACGTTGTTGTCAAAATCTTCTTCTACTATTTCGGTGACCTCAAATTTATTGGCATCGCTTATGTATGCCCACTCGTTTGTTGTTTCATCCATACGGTAAAAATTATATTCGCCGTCATCTAAAGAATTGTAGTTCATCTTAATAGACTTTCCTTCTTTGAGACTGAGTTTTTTACCATTCTGCTCGGCTTCTACTTGAAGCATTCCGCCTGTAATAAACGGAACGATGCTATCTCCTTGTTTATAAAGTAAATGCAATCCGCTTGAGATAATTTCGCCTGGCGATTTAACCGATTTGTACTTGAATGTTACTTCTCCTTTTACAGGGGCGCCGTTTTCATCTACAAAAGCATCCGCCGGAATTAAAATTTCTGTTCCATCGGAAAATTCATATTTAAACTCTTTCTCGGCAAACATTTTTACATCTTCAAAGCCAACATTGAAATTAGAAAAGCTTGGCACAATATCTAAGTCCATTTCATTGAAAACAGTCTTAACAATATTCTCTGTTTGCTGTTGCACTCCCGAATTGTTACAATTAACAATTATCAAGCTAAGGATTAAAAACGCTGATATAAAAAAAATCTTTTTCATTATAATAAAAAATTAAATTAATAATATATAAAACTTTACAAAAGTAAATAAATAAACGTAATTAATACAAAAAAAATTTTATAACTATATATTTTTTTTATTTTTGTAATATTTTAAAATAATTATTAATTTTAAACTCATTAAAAATAAAACACATGAACCGTTTTTTTGGAAATTTACCTATTGTTACAAAAAATTTATTGTTAATCAATATTGTTTTTTTTGTTGTCGATTTAATATTTGAATACATTTTGAAACTAAATCTTTCAAGATATTTAGGTCTGTTTTTCTTTACCTCTGAAGAGTTTCGTCCTCTACAAATTGTTACTCACATGTTTATGCATGGCGGCTTTATGCACATCATTTTCAATATGTATGCGGTAGTAATGTTTGGACAAGTATTAGAACGTCTCTGGGGCGCCGAACGTTTTTTGATATATTACTTAGTCACTGCTTTTGGAGCAGCGCTAATACATACTATTGTCAATTATTTCCAATTTCAAAGTTTTGTTAATCAATTAGATACACAAACAATAGAGACAATATACCGAGAAGGGTACAGTTTGATACAGTCACGTTATAATTATAAAGGTGTAGCGGGAGAATTGAATGCCTTAGTAAATATACCTGTCGTTGGAGCTTCGGGAGCAGTTTTTGGGCTATTGCTTGCGTTTGGTATGTTATTTCCGAATACTCCGCTGATGATAATGTTTGTGCCAATACCTATCAAGGCAAAATATTTTGTTATTATTTATGCGGTATTAGAATTATATTTAGGATTAGCCAATCGTCAAGGGGACAATATCGCACATTTTGCACATCTCGGCGGACTAATTTTCGGGTTTATTTTGATTAAATTTTGGAACAGAAAGTTTAGATAAACAATTTAGACATTTTTATGTCAAAAAACTTTGCCAAAGTTTTCAACTTTGGCAAAGTTGAAAATTTGCAGTTTATAGTATATCAAGATATTTAGTCCATTCTTTTTTAGTGCGGTCTTCTTTCCAGTCGCAGTTGAGATACGCATAGTTTATCATCATCGGGATAACAGTTGTGGCTTCGGCAAATACCATTTGTTCGTGTGCTGTATTAACCTTTCCCCATGAGGCAGCTTCTTTCAATGTAGAGCTTGAACATGCTCCGTCTCTGGTATCCGCAACAGTTATTTGAACAACGTATTTATGCAAAGGCACTTCTTTACCGAGAATTTCTGCACAAACAACGGTATCTTGTGCGAAGTTTTTAGGAGTTCCTCCTCCGACCATGAATAGACTTGTCACTTCGGCTTCCATTTTTATCTTGGTAAGCTCGTAGAAGTCTTTTATTGAGTCTATTGTCAAATGGTTATTCGGATTTTCAAATTGGTGTTTAACAAGTCCAAAACCTGCACTGCTGTCTGTAAAAGCCGGACAAAATATTGGCACATTGTTTTCAAAACATGCTTGCACAAGGGAGTCTTTTTTTACTGAGTGTATCGTTAAATATCTGCCCATCTCTCTAATAAACTCGCGTGAAGAATACGGTTTCGGAGGTAGAGCATTAGCTATTTCGCAAATCGCTGAGTCACATTTTTGCAATTCTTCTTCGTCAATATAAGTGTCATAAATTCTATCTATGTACAGGCTTCTTAAAAGATTATCATCAACAAATTGGCTTCCTTTGTAGTGTTTAAAACCAAGTGCTTCAAAAAAATCCATGTCCACAATAGATGCACCGGTAGAGACTATAACGTCTATCATACCTTCTTTCACCATGTCCACATAAACTTGCATACATCCTCCTGCACTTGTGCTTCCGGCAAGTGTTAAAATATTTGTACACTTTTTATCGCGAAGTGCCATCATAAAAATATCTGTTGCCACTGCCATGTCACGCGAAGTGAAGGACATTTCTCGCATCGCATCAACTACTTGTCGTGTGTCAAAGCTCTTAATATCAATGTGTTTAATGATGTCTTTTAACAAATCTTTTTTTTCCATTACTTAAAATTTTTTTATAAATAAAACAATTAATTATCGTGCAAATATAAAATAAAAAAAACAATTAAAATATTAATTAATTTTTATTTTAAAAAAGGTTTAAATTATCGTTTCTTATTTACTAACGGCGCTGGCTGTTAGTAAGGCAGTGACATTTTTTTCTTCAAATTCGTCATTTAAAGTGTACGCCATTGTTATACTTTGCATATTATCCGCAATTGTACCTTGTCCAGATAGTTTGAATGCGTTTACTGTTTGTTCTTTGAAAGTTATAACATTACCTGTCAATATTGCTGTTGCTTCTTGCGAGGTTGACCAGTTGTGAAAATTAGTAAAAATAATTTCGTCGCTTGCGGTCTCACTTTTTTTAATGGTCATCTCAAATTCGGAGACAGCATCTCCTTCGGTGGTCTTACATTTCCATTTGACAGCCGAGATATCATCGCGTGGGTCAAAATTTGGCTCCGGAGTATCTTCATCGTTCTGACAAGACGAGAATAGAACTAACACAAAAATAAATAAAGCGGTTATTTTCAGCACTTTTTTCATAGTAAAAAAAATTAAAAAATGTTATTAATATTATGTTAAACGTTGTTTTAGAAAAAAAAATTATATTTTAAAATTAATCTATGTAAAAATAAAAAATAACTTTGGTTATTTCTTATTTTGTAATTCTTCAAGTTTTCGTTTTAATTCGGAGATTAAATCATCTTTTAGCGTTAATTCTTCCTTTGTTTTATTGATAACCTCATCTTTTTGGTTAATAATCTCATCTTTTTGGTTAATAATCTCGTCTTTTAACATCAATTCTTCCTGTGTTTTATTGATAACTTCTTCTTTTTGGTTAATAATCTCATCTTTTTGGTTAATAATCTCTTTTTTTAAGGTTAATTCTTCTGTTGTCTTTTCAATAATAACTTCTTGGGTCTTTATTTTTTGGATAAAATGTTTTTCTATATATTCGGAAGACTCTTTTATGGAGAAGAAGACATTTATCGGTATTTTGAGATTTTTAATGACCGAGGACGTAATTACTTCGCTGTCTTTAAATATTTTAGATAATATATAAGTATCAATATCTAATATCCATAGTT
>DYQJ01000046.1 GCA_020719345.1 Draconibacterium orientale
GTCTCGCAAAGGTAAAAACGCAAAGTTTCGCAAAGAAGTGTAACCTAATAAATGCAAAATGCCAAATTTAATATACTTAATTTTATCAGAAATTAAGAATCAGACGGACATTAATAATTCTGCCGGTCAGCTTGTTAGGTACCGGAAATTTAGAATATTCCATCGGAACAGGATTTGAAGTGTTTGGCACTACTGTTATCCACGAGTAAGAAACAGTATTTCTAACTTTCAATAAGTTAAGGACTTCTCCGCTGAGCCAGATGCTTTTAAATATTCGCATCGGATTTCCTACCGGCACATAGACGTCTGGATTTTTTAACATCACCGAGAATCCTATGTCAGTTCGCAAATAAGCAGGATATGAACGTAAAGTTGCATTGTAACGTGCCGTATTCGGTGGTCCGTATGGGACAGGAGAATTAAAAATAAAGCTTAGATGCACTTTAAAGTTCTTATTTCCTGGTACATAGTCTTGAAAAAATAGTCCGACATTGAAAATTTGGTCAGTAGGTCTTGGTATAAACGAAGGGTAATTTATTAGACTGTCCATCGCTTCGGCTCTATTGTAAGTTATTTTACCTTTTTCATCAAGATATTGCCAGTAGAAATCGTCAACTATGTCTTCTTTGGTTTGCATAAGAGAGACACTAATCCACGAGTCCACACTTTCTACAAACTCGCCATGTACTTTCATGTCCAATCCGCGTGCATATCCGCGTGCAGTTTGGTCAGCATAATATCTAATCTTCACATTATCAAGTTCATACGGAATTATTTTGTTGAGAAATTTATAATATATTTCGGTTATAAATTCAAAAGGTCTTCCCCAAGCGAGAAAAGTATAATTTGTTCCGACAACTAAGTGAGTAGATTGTTGTGCTTTGCAGTCGTAAAAAATAGTTCCATCATATTTTCGCATCTCGCGATAAAACGGTGGCTGATAATATACTCCTGTTGCAATTCGTATTTTTAAGTCTTCGTTAAATTGCGGTCTTATTTGCAAAGCTGCACGCGGGCTGATATTCAATTGATTATTAAAATCCCAAAATGTTGCGCGCAGTCCAGAGGTTAGTTGTACAAAATTGCCATTCAAATCAAATTTATAAATGTTTTGTATAAACGCCGATACCCGATTGGAACTAATATTATTATTAGCACGTACCGAATAGTTAAGTGTTACATATTCAGGATTGTATCTATTTTCAGAATTAATAGAAAATCCTGCGGAGTCAATATATTCCCATTCACTTATACGGTCGATAATATTTTCGTGTTGCCACTTAACTCCCCATAGTAATTTATGTTTTCCGTAAAAATATGTTCCGCTGTTGTCTATATTGATTACTTTTGCTTGCAAATAATTACGCGCATGTTCTAAGTAGCTTCCAAAACCGAGATTCATTGTGCTGTCTCCAAGTTCGTCAGAGCCAATTTGATTATTCAATTCGTTAAGTCGGTATGCTCCGTAAATATCATAAGTCTCTACCTCGTTAGTTAGAAAAGCCGAAGTTGTAAATCGGGTAGTTAATTTGTTATTTATCTTATAATTAACATTACATGCTCCGAAGTAAGTAGTAAATTTGTCTTGTTCTTGTCCTTGATAAAAAACCGAGAGTTTGAGTGCTTGTTGAAAAGTTCCAAAACTTGCTTCTTCTTCTGTTGGTTCAAAGATAAACTTGTTATCCGCAATATTTGTAAGTAAACCTATCTCTATTTTTTTATTTGGATTATAAGTGACATAATTTTGAAAATCAAAGAATTGGGGATTATAATTTCCATCTACTTGTAAGCTGTTCAATATATATTTACTTTTTTTGTATCTAATTCCGCTAATAAAAGTCCACTTACGGTCGTTACTTACTGTTTCGGCATGCGCTGTAGCACCGAGCAGACTTACCGATAATGATGCGGCATTTTGATGCGGTTTTTTATATACAATATCTAATACTGACGACATTTTATCTCCATATTTGGCATCAAATCCGCCTGCGGAGAAATCAACGTTTGCCACTAAATCGGAGTTTATAAAGCTAAGTCCCTCTTGTTGTCCGGAGCGAACCAAGAAGGGACGATATATTTCTATATCATTTATATATACAATATTTTCATCAAAATTTCCGCCTCGCACGTTATATTGCGAACTCAGTTCGTTACCAGATGCAACTCCTATATTGGTTTTTAACAAATCAATAATAGTATTTCCGGAGGCGCTTGGTACAAGTCCGATGTTTTTTTTATCTATCACTGTCATGCTCCAGTCTTCGCTTCGTTTGACGATAATATCAATGTTGTCCAGCATCTTGTTATCTTCTTCCATGACGATGTCTATTTTTATTTCGCTGTCATCATTTTTAGGGGTGACTATCTTAGTTTGAGGTATATAACCTATTCCCGAATAATTGATAGTCTTCTTAATATTTACTTCGCACCCGAACTCGTAGTAACCGTTTTTATCAGTGGTCGTTCCTTTGCCTTCAGCATATTGTATGGTAATAAATTCCAGCGGGATATCATTGTTATCTTTGATATGTCCGTAAATTTTAACTGTTTGTGCAGTAGAGAAATTTGCGAGAAATAGAAATAAAAATATTATATACAAAATCTTGTTCATAATGAAAAAATTATATGTTTAAAAGTTTGTTGGTAAACATATCCGGCTTAATAGGTCTTCCATTTTTTAGGACAACCGCGATTATCTTAGCACGCAGCATAAGTTTATCATCTGTTTTCCGATAAATGTCTTGATTGAAAATCATTTTTAGATTTCCTTCTTGTGCCATGTTCAATTTACTGATAAATATGTCTCCGCTTTTGAGGGGATATTTATAATCTATCTCTACTCTATAGACAACCGGGTCAATTCCCTGCTGATGCAACTCGGCAAAATCAAATTTGAGGACATCTTTTAAGAACTCGTGACGAGTATGCTCCAGATAGTTTTGATACACTGCGTTATTTACAATTCCTTGTATATCACACTCATAATCTCTTACTTTAAATTCCAACTCATACAAATATTCATTCATAACAAAAAAAATATTAAAAAAAAATAAAAATATTATAAAATAAAATTATTTTTTTTATTTTTATATTTTCAAAAATACATTAAAAATATGAAAGAAATTTATTATTCTAAAATAGCACATTTGTTAGGGATACAAGAAATACAAGTAAAGAATACATTAGGTTTATTTGAGCAGGGTGCAACTGTCCCATTTATAAGTCGTTATCGTAAAGAGGCAACCGGAAGTTTAGACGAGGTTCAGATAGGAGAAATAAAAAGACTATTAGAGAAATTAATAGAAATAGATGATCGCCGTCAGACGATAATCAAAAGTATAGACGAACAAGGGAAACTGTCCGATGAGCTAAGAAACAAAATAGAATCATGTGAAATACTAAGCGAGCTGGAAGATATTTATTTACCTTTCAAGCCGAAACGAAAGACTAAGGCGTCAATTGCGCGAGCCAAAGGTCTGGAGCCGCTTGCTACTGATATGCTGACAAATAAAAATATTGACATAGAAAAAGAAGCAGAAAAGTTTTTAAATGAGGAGGTTAAGACGATTGAAGAGGCATTACAAGGCGCAAGAGATATTGTTGCCGAAGTCATTAATGAAGATATAAAAGCACGAAATACCATTCGTTTTCAGTTTGAACGTGAAGCCATTGTCAAATCCAAAGTTATCAAAGGTAAAGAAGAAGAGGGAGTAAAATATAAAGATTATTTTGACTTCTCCGAGCCGCTAAAAAAATCTGCCGCACATAGACTTCTCGCATTACAAAGAGGCGCAAACGAGGGAATTTTAAAAGTTTCAATAGAGCCAGACGAAGAAAATGCCATTCAAAAACTGGCAAAAATTTATTTTAAGCCGAAGAATAAAAATCAGCACCACTTAGATATTGCCATCAAAGACTCGTACAAACGACTGTTGCAACCTTCCATAGAGACCGAGTTTTCTAATCTGGCAAAAGAAAAAGCCGACAAAGAGTCAATCAATGTATTTACGCAAAATCTACGACAACTCTTACTCTCGCCTCCGTTGGGACAAAAAAGGATTCTTGCCCTTGACCCCGGATTCCGAACAGGTTGCAAGACCGTCTGCTTAGACGAGCAAGGAAATCTGCTTTATAATGAAACTATTTATCCGCATTCCAGTCCGAAAGACGCTATAACAGCTGCCAAAAAATTAGAGAACTTAGTCAGCGTTTACAAAATAGATGCCATCGCAATAGGCAATGGTACCGCCAGCCGCGAAACCGAAACATTTGTTAAAAAGGTCAGATTCAATAACGAAGTAAAAGTGTTTATCGTCAGCGAAGCCGGTGCCTCTATATATTCTGCCTCGCAAGCCGGAAGAGATGAGTTTCCCGATTTTGATGTGACCGTCCGCGGGGCAATCTCCATAGGGCGACGTCTGGCTGACCCGCTTGCCGAACTCGTTAAAATAGACCCAAAATCCATTGGAATAGGACAATATCAACACGACGTAGACCAAAATAAACTAAAGAAGAGCTTAGACGAAGTGGTAGAAAGCTGCGTAAACTTAGTCGGAGTGGAATTAAATACCGCAAGTAAACATTTATTAACTTATATTAGTGGACTTGGACCGCAACTCGCACAAAATATAGTGGATTACCGAAAAGAAAATGGCGCTTTTGCTTCTCGCGAACAGCTAAGAAACGTCAAACGAATGGGCGAAAAGACTTTTGAACAAGCGGCAGGTTTTCTTAGAGTTCATAACGCACAAAATCCGCTTGACAACAGCGCAGTGCATCCGGAATCGTATTATATTGTAGAAAAAATGGCTAAAGACCTCAAATGTCAAGTGGGAGATATTATTAAAAATGAAGAATTACGTAAGAAAATTGACATAAACAATTATGTAGATACCAAAATAGGAATTCCTACGCTACAAGATATAATGAAAGAACTCGCTAAACCGGGAAGAGACCCACGCGAAGAAATAAAAATATTGGAGTTTGCAGAAGGAATAAATACTATCAACGACTTAAAAGAAGAAATGATTGTCAACGGAATAGTTACTAATGTGACTAACTTCGGCGCATTCGTGGACATCGGTATAAAAGAAAACGGACTTATACACATCTCACAAATAAAACCACAAGCCAATCAAGACCCTATTAATTTGATTAAACTACATCAACACGTACGCGTGAAAGTTACTTCTATAGATAAAGAACGCAAACGGATACAACTTTCTATGTTAGGGATAGAACAATAATATACTATAAGGCAACTTTGCCAAAGTTTAAAACTTTGGCAAAGTTTTAATTACACGAAAATACATAAAAAAATAGTGTATTTTCGTACTTTCGTGTTTTTCGTGGCAGATATTTGGATTTTATTTTATTACGTTCAGCTCTTTTCCTATTTTAATAAAAGCAGCGAGTGCTTTGTCTAAATGTTCGCGAGTATGTGCGGCAGATAGTTGTATTCGGATTCGCGCTTGTCCCTTAGCCACCACAGGATAGTAAAAACCGATGACATATATTCCTTCTTGTAATAATTTTGCGGCAAAATCTTGCGACAACTTAGCATCATATAACATTAACGCTACTATAGCCGAGTTAGATGGTTTTAGGTCAAATCCGACTTTTGCAAGTTCTGTTTTAAAATATTCGGCATTGTTAATCACGCGGTCTCTTAATTCGGTACTTGCCGATAATGTGTCAAATACGTGCATTGCAGCTCCTACGATTGCCGGAGACAACGAGTTAGAGAATAAATACGGTCTTGAGCGTTGTCGGAGCATACTGATAACTTCTTTTTTAGCGGCGGTGAATCCTCCCATTGCTCCTCCGAGTGCTTTACCGAGAGTGCTTGTGATGATGTCTATGCGTCCCATGACGTTGTGATACTCGTGAGTGCCTCTTCCAGTTTTTCCGATGAAACCGGTGGCGTGACTGTCGTCTACCATCACCAGCGCATCATATTTTTCGGCGAGGTCGCATATCTTGTCTAATTTAGCAATGTCTCCATCCATAGAAAATACACCGTCAGTAACAATAATTCTAAATCTTTGTGCTTGTGCAGTCTTGAGATGCTCTTCTAATTGATTCATATCTGCGTGTTCGTATCTGTATCTGACTGCTTTACAAAGCCGAACGCCGTCAATGATAGAAGCGTGATTTAAAGCATCCGAAATAATGGCATCATTTTCATTAAATAGTGGTTCAAAGACTCCGCCGTTAGCGTCAAAAGCAGCAGCATATAAAATCGTATCTTCCATTCCGAGAAAATCCGATATTTTTTGTTCTAATTGTTTGTGAATATCTTGTGTTCCACAGATGAAACGAACAGACGACATGCCATAACCATGTGAGGACAACGTACTTTGTGCTGCCTTAACAACTCCCTGATTAGAAGAGAGACCAAGATAGTTATTGGCACAAAAGTTTAATACTGTTTGTCCACTTGTAAGTGTTATTTCTGCACCTTGTGCCGAAGCAATAATTCTTTCTTTTTTAAACAATCCTGCGTCTTCTATTGCTTGCAACTCGTTTTGTAAATATGCTTGTAATTTACCGTACATTTTATATTAATTTTTAGATGTTAATAAAATTATTGTTTATAAAAAGGTAGTTTAACTACTTGTGCTTTAATATTTTTGTTTCGTATTTTAACAAAAAATTCGGAGCCAAGTTTTGCGAATTGTGGTTTTACGTATCCCATTCCGATGGCTTTGTTAAGTGATGGAGACATAGTTCCTGAGGTCACTTCGCCAATTTTTTGGTCATTCTGGTCAACGAGTTCATAATGCTGACGAGGTATTCCTCTGTCAATCATTTCAAAACCAACAAGTTGTCGTTCTATGCCTTTTTCTTTTAGTTCTTCCATGTATTTACGGTCAATGAAATCATTGCCTTTTACAAATTTAGTTATCCATCCTAATCCGGCTTCTATTGGTGATGTTGTGTCGTCTATGTCGTTTCCGTATAAACAAAATCCCATCTCCAAGCGTAGCGTGTCGCGTGCTGCCAGCCCGATAGGTCTGATGTCTTCATCTTTTCCGGCTTCGAAGATGGCATTCCATATTTTTTCTGCATCTTCTCGGAACATGTATATTTCAAAACCGCCAGCTCCTGTGTAGCCGGTTGCAGAGATAATAACTTCATTAACACCGGCAAAATCGCCTACTTTAAAAGTATAATAAGTAATATCTGCCAGATTTACAGTGGTTAGACTTTGTAAAGCTTGTATTGCTCGCGGTCCTTGGATAGCAAGTTGTGCGATATTGTCGGAAGCATTTTCTAATTCCACGCCCATGTCGTTTTGAGAATTGAGCCAGTTCCAGTCTTTTTCTACATTGGAAGCATTTACTACGAGCAAATATTTATTCGGCTCATAATAATAGACTAACAGGTCATCTACTATTCCGCCTTTACCGTTAGGGAAGCAAGAGTATTGTATTTTTCCCTGACTAAGCTTAGATACGTCATTGGTAGTAACTTTTTGTACGAAGTCAAAAGCTTTTTCGCCTTTTACCCATATTTCTCCCATGTGCGAGACATCAAACACGCCCACTTTGTTGCGAACATGTAAATGTTCATCTTTTACACCATTAAATTCTACCGGCATGCAATAACCGGCAAACTCTACCATCTTACCACCACGTTGTTCATTAAAATGTGTGAAAGGAGTATTTTTCATTTTATTTATTTATTATTTTATGAATAAAATTTTCGCAAAAATAGTTTTTATTTTAATAAAAATACAATTTTGAACAAAAAATAAATGTTTTTTTATTCAAAATAGTTGAGTACTGTGAAGCCGCCTTCTTTTAAATATCGGTTTTTTTTCATGAGCTTCAAATCGGAGCGTATCATCTCAGAGATGAGGGAGTGCAAATCGTATTCGGGAGTCCAGCCAAGAAGTGTGCGTGCCTTAGAGGAGTCGCCGATTAATAATTCTACTTCGGTAGGACGAAAATATCTTGGATCCACTCGTACTACTATTTTTCCCGGTTGTACAAAGTCCTTAATATCACGATATTTAACATCATCACTTACAGCGGTGACTATTCCTATTTCATTTTGTTGTGTACCTTGAAATTCTACTGTTACTCCTACTTCGCTAAATGCAAGCCGAACAAATTCACGAACCTCTGTAGTTACTCCGGTAGCAATGACAAAATCATCGGCTTTGTCGTGTTGCAAGACCAGATACATTGCTTTAATATAATCTTTAGCATGTCCCCAGTCGCGTTTGGCAGACAAGTTACCGAGATAGATAGTATCTGCCATGCCGAGAGCTATCTTAGATACGGCTCGCGTGATTTTTCGTGTGACAAAAGTTTCGCCCCGAATTGGGGACTCATGATTAAATAAAATTCCGTTCGAGGCAAATATGCCGTACGCTTCTCGGTAATTGACTGTTATCCAATATGCGTACATTTTTGCTACCGCATAAGGACTTCGTGGATAAAATGGTGTCTTTTCTGTTTGCGGCACTTCCTGAACTTTTCCGTATAGCTCGCTTGTAGAAGCTTGATATATTTTTGTTTTGTGCGTTAATCCCAGAATTCGTATGGCTTCTAATATTCTTAAAGTTCCTATCCCATCGGCATTGGCGGTGTATTCGGGGGTTTCAAAGCTCACGTGTACGTGACTCATGGCGGCGAGATTGTATATTTCGTCGGGTTGAATTTCTTGAATTATACGTATAAGATTTGTGGCATCGGTGAGGTCTCCGTAGTGCAAAATAAAATTGCGATTCTCTATGTGCGGGTCCATATATAGATGCTCTATTCGGTCAGTGTTAAAAAGGGAGGTTCGGCGTTTGAGTCCATGCACAATATAACCTTTTTTTAGTAAAAACTCGGCTAAATAGGCGCCGTCTTGTCCGGTAATTCCTGTTATAAATGCTGTTTTTGACATGTTATTCTTTATTAATAATTTCTAAAATTTCGTTCTCGGCTTTGCTGTGGCTGGCATATTTTGTTTTCTTTATCAATAAGTTATGATTTCTATCTAATACAACGGAGTGCGGTATGGATTTGATATTGAAAAAATTTTGCATCAAATATTTGTCCTCTGTCAATATGCGATAGTGTTTTTGTGGGGAAGATTGTTTGATAACTATTTTTTGCCAGCTCTGTTGTTCGGTGTCCGATGAAAGATACAAAAATACTATTGTAGAATCGGCAAAATGGTCATCTAATAAATTAGAATATTTGAGTTCGCTAATACAAGTAGCGCACCAGCTAGCCCAAAAATCTATATATACGAATTTGCCGCTATTTTGTAATAATAGTGATTTAAACGTTATCGTATCATTGTTATTATCAATGAGTTTGACCGCCAAAACTTGGTCGGTCAACTCTGAGTTTTCTTTTTGAGAAACAACAATATTATGTAAACAAAAAATCAATAGTATGGTCGTTAATATTTTCATAAATAAAATTACGAGTTATTTTTTTGTCGTTTTCTATCGTTTTCGTTGAGTAATATTTTTCGTATTCTCATGAAGTTAGGAGTGACCTCCAGATATTCGTCTTCTCTAATATATTCCATCGCCTCTTCTAAGGAGAATTTTATAGCTGGTGAAATCATTGTTTTATCATCCGAGCCTGAGGCACGCATGTTGGTTAATTTTTTGGTTTTTAAGACGTTGACCAACAAGTCATCTTGTCGTATATGTTCTCCTACTACTTGTCCTTCATAAACTTCTTCGCCTGGTTCAATAAAAAATTTGCCTCTACTTTGCAATTTGTCAATGGCAAACGGAATAGATGTTCCGGTGTCTATAGAAATAAGTGCGCCGTTTCGGTGTTGTTCAATTTCGCCTCGCCATGGTTCATATCCCTTAAATCTGTGAGAAACAACGGCTTCACCTTCTGTTACGGTCAGCAGCACGTTTGTAAGTCCTATCAAACCGCGGGCGGGGATTGTAAAATCTAATTGTATTCGGTCGTTTTTTGCTCCGATGGTTAATATATCTGCTTTTCGTTTTGTTACTTGCTCAATAACTTTTCCTGAAAATTCTTCCGGCACATGAATAGTAAGAAATTCTATAGGTTCGTTTTTAACGCCGTCAACTTCTTTAATAATTACTTGCGGTTGTCCTAATTGAAATTCATAACCTTCGCGTCTCATTGTCTCTACAAGTATTGACAAGTGCAATATTCCTCTTCCATAAACTGATAGTTTGTCCGGCGAGTCGGTATCTTCTACTCTTAGTGCGAGATTTTTTTCTGTTTCTTTGTAAAGACGGTCTCTTAGATGTCGCGAGGTGACATATTTTCCGTCTTTTCCGTAGAAAGGGGAGTTGTTGATAGTGAACAACATACTCATGGTAGGTTCATCAATCTTTATACGTTTTAATGCTTCGGGTTCTAATATATCAGCTATTGTGTCTCCTATTTCAAAGTTTTCTATTCCAAGAACTGCACAAATTTCGCCGGCTTCTACTTCGTATTTCACTTTTTCTTTACCGAGTCCTTCGAAGAGATATAATTCTTTTACTACGGCTTTTTCTATTGTTCCGTTGCTTTTCATTACCGACACTTGTTGTCCGGCTTTGATAGTTCCGCGAGTTACTTTACCCACAGCAATTCTTCCGAGATAGGAGGAGTAGTCAAGGGAGCTAATTTGCATTTGTAAATTTCCTTCTTTCTTTTCGGAGGGTTTGATATAGTCCAGAATAGTATCAAGTAATTGGCTGACATCCGTAGTTTGTGTTCGCCAGTCGGAGGACATCCATCCGTTTTTAGCCGAGCCATAGACCGTAGGAAATTCTAATTGTTCGTTAGTAGCGTCTAAACTAAACATTAAGTCGTAAACGGATTCCTGTACCAAGTCGGGGGAGCAATTAGGTTTGTCCACTTTATTGATGACTAATATAGGTCTTAGTCCAAGTTCTAATGCTTTTTGCAGAACGAAACGTGTTTGCGGCATTGGTCCCTCAAACGCATCTACGATAAGCAGGACTCCATCTGCCATATTTAATACGCGTTCCACTTCGCCGCCGAAGTCTGAGTGTCCGGGAGTGTCGATGATGTTTATTTTTGTCCCTTTGTAACGGACTGACACATTTTTAGCTAAGATAGTAATTCCGCGTTCACGCTCCAAATCGTTGGAGTCTAATATGAGGTCAGCGACCTCTTGATTATCACGAAAAAGTTTTACTTGATGTAAGATACGGTCTACCATAGTAGTTTTGCCGTGGTCTACGTGTGCAATAATTGCGATATTTCTTATTTCTTGCATTATTAAATTTTTTTATTAACGTGCAAATTTAAAAAAAAAAATTAGTATAAAAAAATTTAAGTTTTTTTAAGATATATTTTAGTACTTATTTTATAAAAAATATTACATTCGCGAATATTTTTGAAAAACTAAAAATTAATTAATATGTATTGGACCTTAGAATTGGCTTCCAAATTGGAAGATGCTCCATGGCCTGCCACAAAAGACGAACTAATAGATTTCGCCAATCGTTCGGGGGCGCCGTTAGAAGTGATAGAAAATTTGCAAGAGTTAGAAGATGATGGCGAAATCTTTGAGACAATAGAAGACATCTGGCCCGATTATCCAAGTAAAGATGACTTCTTCTTTAATGAAGACGAATATTAGTTTGCAGCATCTTTAATTAATTGACAAAAGTAGTTGACGCTTTTTTGCTAAAGAAAAACCGGTTTAGTTTAAATTAAGCAGAACCGGTATTTTTTTATGAAAAAATGAACCATAGCGGAAGCAAAAAGTAAATATATTTTCTTATAATTTTTTGGTAGCGTAAAATAATGGTGACTAAACACGCTATTTATTTTATTTTCAAGTACTTATAAAATTCGTTTATTTATAATTTTGTATATACATTTTAAATGTTATATTATTGAAAATCAGATATATAAAAAAATATTTGTATATATGAAAAATCAGTAAATTTGAATTTTGGTCACTATTTTTATACGCTACCAATTTTTTTTACGTATATTAAATTAGAAAAAATATGCGTTATAACAAATATAAATAAAAAAATTATTTCACCATATAAAAAATAAATTTATGAATTGCTTAAATAAATTGATTATTAGCGTGTTAATTTTGTTTCCTTTTTTTTCTAATGCGCAAGAAACGAAAATAATAGTCGCTCAGAATGGACAGTATATCGCAATTGTAGGTAAAACCGAGAAAATAACTGACACCATTTTTGTCAGCGACGACGACTTTTATAAAATATCTTACAAAGATATTTATAATACTCCTATAAATATTTTTAAAGCTGCTACCGGCGAATATTTTAAAACAATATATCTAAAAACTAATGAATTAACGGATATTAAATATGGGATGTTTAGTAATAATTCAAATAATTTTTACTTGAAACATGACAAAAATAGTTATACTTTTTTCAATATTCCCTCCGAAAAAATGCTCAAAACTATCACCGCTGATAGCATTGCTATGTCTTCACAATATGACTCGTTTTATGCTTTAACTGACAATAAAATTGTCAAACATTCATATTTCTACGACAAAAAATATTTTTTCTATGCCGATGCCGGCAAAAAAATAGAACGAATAGCTCTCACGCCGGATGACAAATTTGTTTTAGCCAAATGTAACGACAAAAATATATACATCTGGCAGAGAGCTTTAAAAAATGATGCCCCACAAAAAGTTACCGGACAAGACTTCGGAATAGGTAAAGATGGAAATTTTTATATCTCAATAATTAAAGGACAAACTATTCAGATACAAAAATTTAGTACCGAAACAAATAATTTTAATTTTGATGAAGATAAAAAAATACGACACACAAAATACATAAAAGAAGGAAAAATTATTAAATCTAAAATAAATACGAAAAAAAGTCATTTCTCTACAAATCAAGAAGTTTATGTTTTTGTATGGAACAAAGCTAAAAAAACTAATTACACTTTTGTAAATATGAACACAGATAAAATTGTTTTTGAACTCAAACAAAAACGCAAAAATTATAAAAATACGTCCATAAATTATATATCAGATTCGCTGATTTCTGTGAAAAAAATTAAGAACGAATATGAAATATATAATATTTATACAGGTAAAAAAATATCTACCTTCAATATAGAGCCATCTAAATATGAAGCCGTTAATTTTGTCGGCGATAAAAATGCCTTTTATATAAACAACAACGAAAGCAAAGATGAAATTTTATCTGCCACTAAAGAAGAATATAGCACAGAAAAAGAAAATATTATTTCGGCATGGCAAAATAAAAATGCGTATATTTTTATTGATAACAAAGAAAATGACTCTATATACTATTTCAAAACAGCCGAACTGTCGGACAAAACAATTAAATATTCTTTTGCCAATGTTAAATATACCGACAACTCAACAAAGACGAAGATAAAATTTAGCAGCGCAGAGATAGAAAACATGAAAATCAAAGACATAAAAAAGATAGAGACCGCAAAAACTAAGAACTTATTAATGACCGCCAAAGCCATAAAAATTAATGAAGACAACACCGGACTACAATTCTATCTCATGGATTCCGAAGGAAATTATTACAGCGGTGCCTCGTCAGATGAATGGAAAAATATCTTTTGCGAGATAATATTAGAGAACGAATATGGCGAAAAAGAAATTATTACTGACTACAGATTATATGAAAATACAGAAACCGATAATAAAACCTATCTAACAAGTTTTGTACTTGACCACAGCGGCTCGATGAGTACAAACAATGTTACGTTAATGCAAAACGGAGTTCTTAATATTATTAAAACAAAACCCAAAACTGATGCCTTAAATGTAATAAAATTTGACACCAAAATAAACGAAGAGGTTAGCATCTCCCGAAATACAGCCGACTTGATTAAAAACCTTAAAATCAATGGACTCGGAGGATACGGCGGCTCTACAGCACTAATAGATGGAATTAGAAAAAGCTTAGAAACTTTAGAAACCGAAAATACATATATGTATCAAAACGCTATTGTCTTAACTGATGGATTTGATAATTCTTCCAAATCCTCAAAAAATAGACTATTAATGAAAGCGATAGAAAACAATGTAAGTATTTACACTATCGGATTAGGGTCTTCTATTGATATTAACATGTTAAAAACACTCGCAATTAATACAAATGGAGGATATTATACGCTAAAAGATGCAGGAATAGATAAAATTTTCGACGAGATATATACAAATATGAAAAATTATTATTCTATATTATTTAATCCGCCTTTTCCGGGAAAATATAAAATTACTGTTAAATTGTGTCATCAAAATTTTGACACGATGACTTATTGTTTTGATAATTACATTCCTAATATTTTGTTCACTGACGAAAAAAAAGAACGGGACTCTATTTACAAAGAACTGACCGGAATAAAAGACACATTATTTTCCAATGACTTTAATGCGAACGAGATATATACAAATATTGAATTTTTAAAATTGAAGACAGAATTTTCTAAATTAGCTTTTCCGAATATCAAATTTGATTATGACAAAACAACAATAATTAAAGATACGGATAAAGAACTAATTAATGTAATTACTTTTATGAAGACTTATCCAAACTGTATGGTAGAAATTCAAGGACATACCGACAACAAAGGCGGACTGGTTTATAATGAAAAACTATCGCAAGCGCGTGCCGACAAAGTAAAACAACTTATTGTAGAACAAGGCATTGATATAAAACGTCTAAAAACTATCGGATACGGCGAAAGCAAACCCATAGACACCAATGAAACTGATGCAGGACGACAAAAAAACAGACGAGTAGAATTTATTTTGATTAACGAAAAGTAACGACACGCACTTCAAAGCATTACAATTCAAATGATTAATAGTTCTAAGAAAGTATGATAAATTAATTTTATATTTTTATCTGTACTTTCTTAGATTATACTTTAAATGGTTATAATTTTAACTTTATGTTTTCTACCTTTGTGGCTTAACTAATTAACAATCAATAGTAACAAAGAAAAATTAGTATAGTTAAACAAAATATACCGAGTTAATTATTTTTCACTTTCTACTTTTCACTTTTTTATTCATCTCGGCTTGCAATGGCTCTACATATTGAGAATATAAATCAAACAAAAATTCTATTCTATTGCGTTCATTAATAAAAGGTTGCGGGCGATAAACCAAATCTACTGCTTTGTCTAACTCGTTGTGTGCTTTTATTAAATCGGCAGGCATACTTACAAAATCGTATAAATCAGCCAAAGTACTTTCTGTATATTTTTTTCGTATGTCTAAAATATTTTGTGCGAGTTTTTCTATTTTTTCTCTCTGTTTATCAGATATTTCTTTTGGGAATGGGAAATTATTGTAAACTATTGAAGCCGAATATTGATAACCTGTTCCAAGATAAGCACCTACATAACGTAACCAAATATTGTGCATAGAAGAAGTTAAAATTCCAAAATAATATAAACTTGCATTTGGAATAATTAAACTACTGCCATTTACAATAATATCTTTTGAAACAAAACCAATCGGAACAGTTTTTCGTTCACCTGAAGACACTTTAGGTATTAAAATATAATCAGTTTCCGGCTGACGAATTTCACCAAAAAGATGTGGTTTTTGTGCTAATTCAACAGTATTCTGTCGTTTACTTTGCAACCGATATTTTTGTAATAATTTAACTCGTTCATATATCAATGGTAATTTTCTTAATTCATCGGGTTTAATATCAGTAAGCCATAAACACCAGCGTTTTACATTGTTAATAAATTCATAACCGCCGATATACTGTTTAAAATATTTTTCTGCTTTTGGTTCATTTTGTAAAAAATCATTTTTTTCATCATCATTAAAAATTAAAATTCCATCATCTATAGGCATACTTCCGTAAACAACTTTTGATGCGTTACATATTGATTGTGATTGTTTTAAAACAACTATATCATTTCCTTCAACAAGATAAGGATTAATATTTTTAACTTCAATTTTCGTTGGTTCGGATTTAACTGTTTCATATTCAAATAAATATTTGTCTTCTCTGTCAAAATTTGCAAAACCTACGATTACTATAAATACCTGTGCTACACCACTTGCCTCGTTGCTCCATTTGAATGTTTGATGAGCAAAATGAATTTTAATTTTGTAACGATTAAAAAGTTCGTTCCACAAAATTCCAACCTGTTCACCCTGCGAAATTGAATTAGTAGAAATAAATGCGACTCGTGTTTTTGTTCCTTGAATATATTGTGATGCTTTTATAAACCAGCCGGTTACATAATCTAAAACACCTCCACCTTTTATTTTTGACGTTATTTTTGTCAAATCTTCTTTTTGTTTTTTATTCTGTTCTTTTTTACCTATAAACGGAGGATTTCCCATCAAAAAATCAAACTTTTTAAGTGGCTTTTTTCGTTTTTTCTTTATATTGTATTTTATAATTTCTTCGTTTCCGGGTAATAAACTATCCCAATCTATTTTTAACGAGTTGCCGAGTTTGATGTGTGCAGAAGTGTTTAATGGCAAACGCACATAATATTGTCCAAAAGTTTTACTAATTTCTACGTTCATTTGGTGGTCTACCAACCACATTGCTACTTCGGCAATTTTTGATGCCCATTCGTCAATTTCTATTCCGTAAAATTGTTCTATGCTTATCCAAATTATTTGTTCTATATTTGTAACTTGTTGATTTTTATATAATTCTTTTAATATTTCAAGTTCTAATTTTCGTAGTTCGCGGTAAGCAATTATTAAAAAATTTCCGGAGCCGCAAGCGGGGTCACAAAATCGTAATTCTCCCAAATGTTTGTGAAATTCTAATAATTTATTTTTTGATTTTCTTACTTTTTCAAATTGTTTATACAAATCATCTAAAAATAAGGGATTTATAAGTTTCAAAATATTTGTTTCGCTTGTGTAATGCGCGCCTAAGTTGCGGCGCTCAACGGGATTCATTATACTTTGAAACATTGCGCCAAAAATAGCCGGCGAAATTCTACTCCAATCTATATAACAACATTCTAATAATATTTGTCGCATTTTGGAGTCAAAACTTGCGGTAGGAATATTCTCTTCAAATAATTTTCCATTTACAAAAGGAAATGCAGCGAGTTGAATATCAAGATTTTTAAAACGTTTATCTACGGGAGTATTAAGAACTTGAAAAATCTCTTGCAAACGCGGTGCGAGGTCGCTACCGTCTTCGTTTGTGCGTTGTTCAATATAATCTTGAAATTGAAATTTCTCAAAAATAGAGGTGTCTTCGGCAAACAAACAAAACAAAATTCGTATCAAAAAAACTTCAAGCGGATGTCCTTCATAACCTATTTCGCGGAGTTGGTCGTGGAGTTTTCCCATAGTTTGTGCAGCTTTTACATTTACAGGGTCTTGCTCACTGTAAAATCGCTTCTGATAACCGATTAATGTTCCAAAATGTTCCACATTATTTACCAAATCAGAAATTTTGAACTTGATAGGAATTAATTGATTATTCTGAAAATCAAACTCTTCTAAGTCATAGAGTACAAAATTTTCAAAATCGCAAACTAAAATAAATTTTGGAAGTTCGTATTCTTTGAGTCCGGGTAAATAATCTTTTGCTTGTGTAAATGCTTTTTCAAGATTTTTCCCGCGACTTTTCATTTCTACCAAAATCATTCCTTTCCAAAGCGAATCTATGTAACCGTCCGACTCGTCAAGTTTTTTCACTTTGTATTCAAAACTTGCAACTCGTTTATTACTAATGCCGAATACATCAAAAAAATCAACAAGAAATGGTTTAGCATCGGCTTCTTCGCGTTGAGTTTCTTTCCAATTTTCGGAAAATTTTACGGCTCTTTGTTTTATTTCGTTCCAACTTAAAGGCATATTATTTTTGAATTATGAATTTTGAATTATACTCAAAACGGGTATAATTTTAACTTTTATTATTATCTAATTGTTTCGTAATTAAAACTTTGCCAAAGTTTTCAACTTTGGCAAAGTTGTCGTTTATAGTATATGTTTTATGATTTCACATTCTCTGTCAACAATAAAAAGGCAAAGTTAATATAAAAAACCAAACAGCCAAAGAGGAATTTTATTTTTATAACCTATTTCAATATCATCGCTCGCTATAAAAGAATTTTCTATGTCTGAAATTTGTTTATATGTTTTATTTTTTCCGCCTATTTCAAAAATATATTTGTTATCAATTAAAAAATCTCCCGTATTATGAGAGTTAATCTCGTGTAATAAAGAAAGTTGGGAACAGAAAAAACATTCTCTTAAATTTCCGATATTAGAATTATTATTCGCAGTAGCAAACATTAAATTCGGGTGAAACATATAAATTTTCTCAGGTTTACCCAACAATGCGTCACCTTTTTGTTTGGATTTTAATAAAAAAATTAAAAATCCCTCTTGCAAATAATAAATATAATCTTTCAACGTATTTTTGCTAACGGCTATTAAGTTACTCAACTTTTCATAATTTGGCTTAAACGGAACACTCTCCGAAATTATTTGAAGTAATTGCTTCAATTTTATGATATTAGCATAACTAATATTTGCCACAAAAGGCAGGTCGGAAGTTAGTAATTGATTGATAGTTTCTTCAACTTTTTTTAGATAATTATGTTCATTTTCTAAAAAAAAGGGATAGTAACCTGTTTTTATATAATTGTTATATTTTTCTATCGGTTTGATTTTGTGGCTACCCTTATAAAGTTGGACAAAATTTTGAACCATATAAGAATTATAAGGTCATATAAGTTGTACCAGTCAATCTTATATGACCTTATATTCCTTATATGGTTCAAAATTTTGTCCAAGATTACGTGGGTAGCCGATCTTTAGTTTTGCTACGTTTCTCGGAACCGGCTCTTTTTTTTGTATTTTCAGA
>DYQJ01000047.1 GCA_020719345.1 Draconibacterium orientale
ATCAGTAAATTTGAATTTTGGTCACTATTTTTATACGCTACCAATAAATTTATAAATAAAATTATTTCGTATCTTTGTCTTATTTGTTTATTTTTTTTATCTTTGTGTTTAAGTATTTTTACTTAATTTTATGATGACAAAAAAAATAATCTTATATATATTGTTTGTTAGTACTCCTATATTTTTGTTTTCACAGAAAAATGAGGTTGACAGTCTGCTCTTGCTCTTACAATTAACCAAAGACTCGGCAAAAGTAGATGTCTATACTCAACTAATGTGGAAATTAAGAAACTCTGAGCCTGAACGCGCCATCGAATACGGCAAAAAAACTATAGAATTAGCCACTAAAATTAATTATGTAGACGGTCTGATGAAGACATATAGTTTTATCGGTGTATGTTACAGAAACTTAGGCAATTATAATCAAGCTTTTGAGTATTATTTTAGCGGACTTGAACTTGCCCGCAAGCACTTGGCATACGAGCAGCAGGGCTATGCTTACAATAATCTCGGCAATTTATTTATATATCAAGAATACTACGAAAAAGCTGTAGAATATTTGTTGCAATCTTATAATATTTCAGATAAAATAAACAATAAAAAAATAACCGCATACAGCTGTTTGAATCTTGGACGCGCTTTTCTTGCGTTAGGAAAACTTGATTCGGCGATAATATTTTTAACAGACGCTTACAACATACGAAATGAGCTAAACGATATGCAAGGTAAAGCCGTTTGTATGAAATACTTAGCCGATATTTATAACGAACAAGGTTTCTACGATAAAGCACAAACAACTTATAATGATGCTCTTAACACTGCAAATTTTAAAGACGACAAAGACCTTTTAACAGATATTTATAACAATCTGTCCCAACTATTCCTCAACAAAAAAGATTATAATATGGCTAAAAATTATGCTGTTCAAAGTCTTAGAATCTCAAAGGATATAGGATTACGTATGAGAATACGAGACTCTTATCAAACCTTAGCCAATATTCATTTTGAAACCAAAGAATGGGCAAAAACAGCCGAATATCAGCGATTAGTGATTTTATATAACGACACTCTTTTCAACCAGCAGTTGACCGAGAGAATCACCAGTTTACAATTTGAATCCGAAAAACAGCGTCAGCAAATAGAAATAGACCTCTTAAATCGGGAGAAAGAGCTGAGCGACACCTCCATGAAACGTCAAAAAATGCTGAACTTAACGCTTAGCATGATTCTAATTCTCGCGGTAGCATTTCTTGTATTAGTTATTATTTCTAATGTGGCACGCAAAAGAGCCAACAAACTTTTGCGCGAACAAAAACAAGAAATCATAAACAAAAATATAGAGCTAAAAAGTCAGAACGAAGAGATAAAATCGCAGCACGACGAAATATATTTGCAAAAGAAACAAATCACCGACAGCATACAGTACGCAGGACGCATACAAAAAGCCATTCTACAATACGAGACCAATTTTAATGACATTGTCCCTAATAATTTTGTTTTTTTGCTTCCTCGCGACATCGTGAGCGGCGATTTTTTTTGGTTCGCAAAAATAGAAAATAATATTATCATCGCTGCCGCCGACTGCACCGGACATGGAGTGCCGGGTGCATTCATGAGCTTACTCGGAGTCTCTGCACTTAAAGAAATAGTAGAAGATAAGCTGATTTTTGAAACCGATGTAATATTAGAAAACCTAAGGAAAAAAATCAAACACGCTTTAAATCAAGAGTCTATAGATTCTGACAGTAAAGATGGAATGGATATTGCTATTGTTAATATCGCCCCGGACTTTAGTAAATTGCTATTCTCCGGTGCAAACAGCCCTGCATATATTTGTAGAAATAAAGAAATTATTACATTAGAGGCAACAAAAAATCCTATAGGCATTTATATAAAAGAAAAAAAATTCCAAAAAATAGAAATCAGTATGCTTTCGGATGATATGCTGTATTTGTTCTCTGATGGCTATCACTCTCAATTCGGCGGAACTAATAATGAGAAATTTAAGATAGGTAGATTTAAAAATCTTCTAATTAGTATCTGCAAAGAAGACATAGCAACCCAAAGACGTTGCATGGTGAACAATTTTATTAACTGGAAGGGTATCCAAAAACAAGTAGATGATATATTAGTTGTAGGTATTAAATTTTAACTTTTTATATAAATAACATGAGAAGAAGCTTAGAAGAATTGCATGTAGCAGGTATTAGCGCTGCCGTACATGGTGGCATCGAAGTAATGAAATATTACAAAACCGAAGATTTGAAAATAAAGTACAAACGCGATGGCTCCCCCGTAACTACTGCCGATACAAAATCGCATGACCTTATGATACAAGTACTTGACCCTACTTATTTACCTATACAAAGTGAAGAATTTGAAATATATACCGGCGATATCAGAGATAAATGGGATTATTTTTGGCAAATAGACCCTTTGGATGGCACTAAGGAATTTATCAAACAAAATGACCAGTTTACAGTGAATGTAACGTTGATAAATAAAACGAAACTCGTGTTCGGTATTATTTATGTTCCCGTCACTAAAGAACTATATTTTAGCACGTTAGATAAAAAAGCGTATAAAATAGTTATCAATGACCTCGCTGACCTTCAAGATTTTTCCAAATTATATGATAACGCACAATTACTCTCTATCAAAAATAAGAAGGCAGACCATTTAATATTAACAACCAACATAGTAGAACCTAATTCGGAAACCGAAGAACTTATCAACAAATTGAAAAAGAAATATCCGGACATGGAGATAATTTATAAGGGCAGCGCCTTAAAATTCTGTCTTCTCGCCGAAGGAATAGCCAATCTGTACCCACGATTCACCCCTTGCAAAGAATGGGACATATCAGCAGGAGAAACCATCGTAAAAGCAGCCGGATACACGATGCGACATATTTACTCCCGCCAAAAATTAGTCTATAATAAATACCGAGCCGAAGGAGATAAGTTCGTCGTTTTTGATAATAAAATGATAAAAATATATGAAGAAATTGATTAAACTCGGCGGCGCATCAATTAGAGATGCCATCGCTATCAAAAACTTGTTAAATATTTTTAATATTTACTACGAAGATATTATTGTAGTCATCTCCGCCATGGGAAAAATGACCAATGCTTTTGAAAAACTGCTCAACAAATATTTTCGCCGACAAGATTATGCTGACGAACTAAAAATAATAGAACAATATCACAAACAAATATGTGAAGACCTTTTTAACGAGAATAATAACTTGATTTGCAAAGACTTAGATAATATATTTGACCAATTAAAAAATGTCCTCTCACAAAAACCTGCATTAAATTACAATTATCAATATGATCAAATTGTTAGCTACGGCGAAATCATCTCTACAACAATTATAAGTAAGTTCTTGATATACAATGACAAACCAAACAAATTGATTGATATACGCCAATGTTTAATAACTGACTCCAATTTTAGAGAAGCACAAATAAATTGGAAAATATCCAAAAAAATGATTCCGCAAATATTCAATTTTGAAGCCACTAAAATATATATCACTCAAGGATTTATTGGCGCCGATATAAATAATCAAACTACTACGCTCGGACGCGAAGGGTCGGATTACTCGGCTGCCATTATAGCAAATATCTTAAATATTACGCAAGTAACAATATGGAAAGATGTCGAGGGAATTTATAATGCTGACCCGCACAAATACAATTTCGCACAAAAAATAGATAGAATCTCATATTCCGAAGCGATGGAGATGTCATACTCAGGAGCTAAGGTCATCCATCATAAAACACTGAAACCGCTAATGTACAAGAACATACCACTAATAGTACGGTCTTTTATACATCTGAACAATCCTGGAACTATTATACACAATTTTCAACAAAATATAGACCCTCAAATCCCTGTTGTCATGGAAAATAAAAATCAGGTATTGATAACATTAGCACACAAAGATTATTCTTTTATCATGATGGAGAATATGCACGAGATATTTGCGAATATTAAAACCACACATCTTAAAATTAATATGACACAAAATACTGCTCTCAATTTTATACTGTGTGTTGATAATGAAGACGATAAGATAAAATCATTTTTACAGACAACCTCCGATGACTTTACTTCGCTAACATTAAATAATATCTCTTTATTTACTATTCGCCACTATTCTAATGACTTTTTGGCAGATTTTGGCAAAGATAAAAAAATTATCATGCGTCAGCAAACCGCAGAGCATGTTTATTTAATAATAGAAACTCAAGATAATATATAGAAAAATTATAAATTAGATACTTATCAAATAAGTTGATAAGTATCTAAAAAATATATAATTATCTCACGCCAAGACGCAAAGCAAATTAAAACTAATATTTTAAAACTTTGCGTCTTCGCGTGAAAATCACAAATTATTTTAAACCTTTGCGTGAAAATCACAAATTATTTGGAACTGTAATTTTTCCAGTGATAATACTTATAAACCTTATATGCCTTATATGGTTCAAAAAATTTATCACTTAAAAATTTACACTACCAATTATTTTAAAACTTTGAGTCTTTGCGTGAAAATCATTAAAAACTCTAATTATTTATCATCGTTTTGATGTCATTCTCTACGGTAGAAATTCCGCCTATTCCAAAAGTATTTATCAATACATTAGCTACATTCGGCGAAAGAAAAGCTGGTAATGTAGGACCTAAGTGGATATTTTTTACTCCTAAGTACAATAAAGCTAATAGGACGATGATCGCTTTTTGTTCGTACCAAGCAATGTTATAAACTATAGGTAATTTATTAACGTCATCTAATCCAAAAACTTCTTTCAATTTAAGCGCTATTACGGCAAGAGAATATGAGTCGTTACATTGTCCTGCGTCAAGAACTCGTGGTATTCCGCCGATGTCACCGAGTTGCAATTTGTTATAACGGTATTTAGCGCATCCTGCGGTTAGTATTACAGAGTCTTTAGGTAATGCTGTTGCAAATTCGGAATAATAATTTCTGTCTTTCATTCTGCCATCACATCCTGCCATCACAATAAATTTCTTAATAGCACCGGATTTAACCGCGTCTATCACTTTGTCGGCAAGTGCTAATACTTGATTGTGTGCGAATCCGCCCACTATTTCGCCTTTTTCTATTTCAGTCGGCGCTTTGCAAGTTTTTGCCAGCGCTATTATAGCTGCGAAGTCTTTTTGTCCGTTTTCTTTACGGGCTTCTATGTGTTTGAAATTTTCAAAACCGGCAGCTCCGGTAGTAAATACTCTATCTTTGTAAGATGCCTGTGCTGTTGGCGGAACTAAGCAATTAGTAGTAAATAATATAGGTCCATTAAAAGATTCAAATTCTTCTTTTTGTTTCCACCAAGCATTACCATAGTTTCCAACAAAATTAGTATATTTTTTAAAGAACGGATAGTAATGTGCCGGTAACATTTCGCTGTGAGTATAAACATCTACTCCGGTATTTTGTGTTTGTATCAACAAATCTTCGAGGTCTCTCAAATCGTGTCCGCTGATTAATATACCAGGTTTATTGTTCACGCCGATATTTACCTTAGTTATTTCAGGATTTCCATATCTGTCGGTATGTGCTTTATCTAACATCGCCATAACATTGACGCCGTTTTGTCCGCATTCGAGAACTAATGCTACGAGTTGGTCGGCTGTTAGCGTGTCATCAGTTGTAGCAGCAAGAGCTTTTTGTATGAAGGCATGTAAATTATTGTCGTTACTGCCTAAGTTGTAAGCATGCTCGGCGTATGCGGCTACTCCCTTCACTCCATAGACTAAAAGTTCGCGAAGCGATCTCACGTCTTCATTACTTGTTGCCATCACTCCTACTTCTTTAGCTTTTGCATCATATTGCTCTACTTTTCCTGTCCATGTAATTGTGTCGTGGTCAGTTACCATTCCATCTCCACACGTTTCGTAAATTTCTTTTTTTATGTTTTGGCGCATCTCTAATGCCTTAGTAATTTGATTAATAAAGAAACTTCGCGAGAAATTAGCATTTGTAATAGTAGCAAAAAGACTCTCCATGACAAAGAAATTAACTTCTGGTTTCTCTACCCCGCATTTTCTTGCTGCTGTACTGTATATAGAAATGCCTTTCAAAAGATGTAATAAAAGGTCTTGTAAATTAGCTACGTCTTCGGTTTTTCCGCAAACTCCGTTGACTGTGCAACCAGTATTTTTGGCTGCTTCTTGACATTGAAAACAAAACATACTCATATTTGTACTGTTTAAAATTGTTAAATACACTTATAAAACTTTAGTATTAGTGTTAGGTTTGGGTGCTTTTACAACTAATATACGTGCCAGTTCGTCACTTTCATTACTCAAATAGTGCGTAATGTTAGCGGGACTCTCTATTAGCTGGTCTTTGTGACAGATGATTTTTTCGTCATCTATTGCCACTATTGGGGTGCCTTCTAAAATGTAAAAAAATACATCTACGGGGGTTTTGTGGGGCTTCAAACTCTCATTTTTTTTGAGAGTAATGTGCATCACTTGTGCCGAGTCTTTATCATACAGCTGTCGCACATCTACTTTGTGCGGTGTATCTTTTACTGCTAAATCCTTATAAAAAGTTATTTTCATGTTATATAAATTTAATTAGTCAATTAAAAAAAATTCATTATATCCATTCTTCGTTTATATTTTTGCCGTCTATGGAGATTATTATTTCTTTAAGCGGCACTTTTCGTTTTGCTTGTTGCTGAGCAAGTTTGACAAGTCCGGTAAGTCCGCTACAGCAAGGTACTTCCATTCTCACTACAACTATCGTATTGACCTTAGCTTCATCAATAAGTGCAATAAATTTTTGAAGATATACATCTTTTCCATCATCTAATTTAGGACATGCAATGACTAATGCTTTGTTCTTTAAGAATTGCTGATGAAAATTTCCCACCGCAAATGCTACGCAGTCGGCAGCTACCAGCAGGTCTTTGCCTGTGAATATATTAGAACGAGGATTAATTAAATGGAGTTGTACAGGCCATTGTCTGAGCTCTGATATTTGTAGCGAGGGAATACTTGCTTCTTCTTTGACTTCCTGTTTTATAATTACTCTTTCTTGCGCGCCTGGACAGCCGCAATGTTTATTCTCTATATGATTTTCCATGTCGTTATTATTTAAAATATCTAATACTTCTGTTACGCTAAACTGTATATTTGATTGATTGTCCTTCAAATATTCTACTCCTTGGTTGTAGTAATTGATTTCGTTGTGTTCTTTAAGATGTTGCAAATGTGCAATTACAACATTTTTCCCGTTTTTTATCATCTCTTTGATGACTGTTTGTTCTTGATATTCTTCCGCTTCACGTTCTTCTATTTCTAAAGCTCCTTCGGGACAATGTCCTAAGCACGCACCAAGTCCATCGCACATAAGGTCACTAATCAAAACCGCTTTATTATCAATAATTTGCAATGCTCCCTCATGACAATTAGGTATGCAGAGTCCACATCCTGTACATTTTTCACGTATAATTTTTACTATTTCGCGTTTCATAATTTGAATTAAGTATTTAAGTACTCAAATGTAACATTATTATTTTAAAACACAAAATTTTGTAACACTTTTTTTGTAAAAAATTTCATGTTTTTTTTAACAGGTTATAAATCAGTTATCAAAAGTTCTGTATTTCAAATTGTTATCCTTTTGTATATGTCTTTGTGGTCCCTTCATTTTAAGACTTCCCTTAGCCAAAAATCTACGATAATAAGAGAGAATCAAATAAGTTAACGGTAATGCTATCAGCAAACCCAACATTCCCATCAGCTTTCCCCAGATAGATAAGGAGAGTAAAATTACAGCAGCATTTAGTCCGGTAGCATTTCCCATAATCTTTGGCACAAGAATACCGTCTAAGATAAATTGTATTACCGCAAAGACAATAAAAACGAGTAATAACATGACCCAAAAATTACTGCCGGTCTCCAATGATTTGACAAGCGCCAAAAATATCGCCGGCACAATAGAAAGACTATGTAAATATGGCATCATATTTAGCATTCCAGTCAACAAACCAAGTGCTATACCTAATGGTAATCCGATGATAGAAAAACCGATAGCAAACAAGACTCCTATAATTCCAGAAATCAGGGCTTGCGCGCGAAAATAATTATTCATTGCCTCTTCAAAATCATTAATGACACCTAATACTACATTTTTGTATTTTGGCGGAATTAAGCTTTTCCATTCGGCAACAAAATTATTATAGTCAAGCAGTAAAAAGATGAGATATAACATGACAATAGCTAATCCAAAAATCCACACTACCACACTTATTGTGCCGGAGAAGATGTTAGTCACCGTAGGTAAAATATTTTTGCCTATAAAATTGGCAGCATTATTGCTCTTCCCCAAATCTATTAAGATACTAAAATCTTGACTTACAATAAATTCTTCTACTACCGAAGCTATATTTTCCGGCAGATAGTTGTTTATTTGCTGTTGCAAATCGGATTTGGTCACCAGCTGCTGTAAAAGTTCGCCCATCTTGGTCACCTCGGCGGCTATCATCGGGATAAAAATAAATCCCAGCAGCGTAAAAAATCCGAAAAAAAGTATTAAGCTAATAATGACAGCAAATACTCGCTTTTTCACCAATTTCTGAATAAAATTGACTATCGGATTCATTATATAAGCCAAAATAAGAGCCACGACAAAAGGTATCAATACTTCTCGTAAATAGTTGATAATAAAGAGACACGCGCCTATCACCATCAATGTGATAACTATTCTCACGACCCTGTCAAAAGTATAAGGTTTCGGTACTCTATCCATAATATTAAAGTATGAAAAATTATTATTTATGACAAAGATAAAAAATTATTAAAAAATATTTCTTTTTATCTGTTTTTTTCAATAATATTTTATCTTTGTCAAATATTAGTTCTTTCATTATTTTTTGGTACACCAACGTTTAATAGGGAATTGGGTGAAAATCCTAAACAGTCCCCGCTGCTGTAAGCTCTACTCGTTTTTTTCGTTATCCTCCAAGCCACTGTAAGCCACTTGCTTATGGGAAGGCACGAAAAAAGAGCAAGTCAGAAGACCTGCCAAAATATTGATATACAATGATATATGCTTTCGGGAGAAAAGATTATTGTTTAATTATTTATATATTTACATTATGAAAAGTTTTTCTTTTTTAGCGCTTTTTATGACGTGTTTTTTACATATCAGCGCACAATTAGTCATTGATTTTGAAGACCTTACAGTACCGCAAACAGGTTATTTTAATGGTGCAACCATTCACAGCGGAAATATAGGGAACACTGAAAAGTTTGAATATCAATCCGTCTCCGGACTGTTTAGAGTTTATTACACTAAAGAAAACGGATATAATTATTGGTCGGGAACAGCGTATTCTAATCAAAAAGATATGCTCACAGCCGACTGGAACAATTTTAGTGCTTACACCGTAGATGGAAGTGGAGGAGCAGATAATTCAACTAATTACGCATTCGGATACATGTGGAATCCGACTTTTGCGCAACCATTCTCTGATACTATTAGTTTTGATAGACCTATTTGTTGTGACATAGAAATAGAGGGAATGTATGTAACTAATGCAGTGTGGACATATCATTATATGAACGGAACTGACGGAACAGGAACAGGAAAATACTCCGCCGGTGACTATTATAAGTTGATATTTAGAGGATTAGATATAAACAACAATTATAACGGACAAGAAGTAGAATTTTATCTCGCCGATTTTACTAATAACAATGCTTATATAATTGACAAATGGACATGGGTAAATCTCTCCGCGCTCAACGGCTCTGATAAAATCGCTATATTATATTATTCCTCTGACGAGTGGACACCGTCATATTATTGTATTGATAATATTACAATTGATTATATCAATAATATTGAAAATGAGCAATTTAATAATGTTGAAATATACCCTAATCCCGCGAAAGATTTTATAACAATAAAAAATATCGCCGAAACAGATATTAAAATCTATGACATCTGCGGCAAACTTGTTATTTACAACTATCTTGACCAGACGAATCAAAAAATAGATGTCTCTTCTTTGAAAACCGGAATTTATTTTGTAACTTTGAAACAAGATAATCGTCTTATTTATAAGAAGATTGTTATACTATAAACGGCAACTTGCCAAAGTTTAAAACTTTGGCAAAGTTTTAATTACAAACAATTACATAATAATAAAAGTTAAAATTATACCCATTTTGAGTATATAAGCAATTAGCAGAAGCAATTAATAAACAAAACGTAACTATTTAGCACCTAAATTTATTGATTATCAAATCTTTGCGAAACTCTGCGAGAAAAAATATTGATATTCAATATATTAATAGGTGCTAAATAGTTACAATAAAACTATAAAAATAAATTTACATTAATTATGAAAAATATTAACTATCTAATTTTTAAGTATTTGTCCGTTGTTTTGTGTTTGATGGTATTTAACCTGGCAAATACCTTTTCACAATCTTTATATACTAATTATGCAGAAGTTTTTTTTTCTAAGAAAGATTTTAAGAAGATAAAAGACGAGAATCTGCATTTTCAAGACTCTGTTATATATAAACTTGCCGAAAAAAAGGAATATAACACTACCGAAAATAAGTCAATGTTTTATTATTGTCTCGCTTTGTTTTATGAAATGGAAAAAAAAACAGAATTGGCTAAGAATTATTATTTCTTAGTCAATTTCTATATTGAGGACAGCAAATATATTGAAAAAGAAACTATCAGAAAAGAGATGCGAACCAAAATTGATACTGCCATAGATTATAAAACTTTTGAGATGTTAGAAAAAATATACCAAAAAGAATACTCGCTAAACCTTCCCAATCAAGTGGAAATATACTTAATGACAAAGAAAGTTTTTGAAGCCGAAGCATATCAATTTATTGATAATAAAATAGATGCAACTAAATTTAATCTTACTAAAAAGTTCTTATTATACAGATTATTTCAAAATAATAATCAAATAGACTCGGCTAAATTGAGATTAGAGATACAAAATTTAGTCATAAAATCAAAAAATAATGATGAAATATTATTTGATTATTATAAAAAAGAAGAAGTTTTGAAAATTGTTGGCTATCAAGAAAAGATAATTAAAAAAGACGAACCCAAAAAAACAGTGACCACAGACGAGCCGAAAAAAGATTTTATCCTCGTTTCTGAAAATGATATTGCTAATCAAATAATTAAGCTAAATGCGTATGTGCCGTTGATTAAACTCGCACTTGAAAATAAGTTCTATTTACTTGAAAATGACACGATAAAAGTAACCGAGCTAAATGTAACATCAGAAAATTCGTATTCACAAGATATGAATATATATTTGAAATTTAAAGTCAATAAAAACACCGAAATTTATAATCTCACACATGCCGAGTTTATGATACAAACAATAATTTACGAGATGTCCGGTTATCTCCTTGCCGGTAAAGATGTTAGTATAAATGCCGATTATAGTATAGATTTTTATAACTGTCCTAATTTGAAAATAATATATCCGGGCGAGGTCTCCAAAATTATTTTAGATGCCAATTATTATTTAACGGAATTTTATAATACCACAAAAAAAACGCGAGGAAATATTATTCCGCTAATAATCAAAGACAAAGAAATGATAGCCGAAGATTATGCCTTCTTGATTTTGAACAACTTAAATTCCGAATTAGAAAAACATTTCAAAAATCATACTTCTAAAATAGAGTCAAAATATACAGTTAATTTGTTTGATAATAATGATAAAAAAACTTATTACGAGGTCACAATCAATTTCTATTTTAAAGACATATTTAAAAAAGATGCCGAGGCATTAAAAAATCTTATAAATAATTATAAACTCAAACCATAAATATCATGAGAAAATTATCCATTCTTTTTGTTAATCTCTTAATCTTAAATTTCGCATTCGCCCAAAAAATAGAGATAGATACCACTAATACAATGTTTTCGGTGCATGAGCAGCAATCAAAATATTTCTCCGAATTTTCATTCCAATCCGAATCGCAGTGGGACAAATTTAATAATATAGTTCACCAAGAGCCATATAAATCAACTACTAAACCAAAAAAGTCTCTCACTAAGGAGGTCATAGGTTGGAATCCGTATTGGATGGGGACAGCTTATTATGACTACGATTATTCCCTTCTAAGTGAGGTCTCATATTTCTCTTACGAAGTAAACTATTTAACCGGTAAACCGGACAATATACATTATTGGCTGACTACTCAACTTCTTGATTATGCGCACAATAGTGGCACTCGCGTCTCGCTGACCGCTACTTTATTTAGCAATCATCAAGCTTTTTTTGACAACTCTACCGCAGTGCAAATGTTAATAGACAGCTTAATATCTCTTGTAAAATATAGAAATGCCGATGGAGTAAATATTGATTTTGAACAAGTTAGCTCCACTCAAAAAGCCAAATTAACAGCATTTATGATAAATATAGCAAACAAATTTCACGCAGAAATACCTGGCTCTAAAGTATCTATTGCTTTGCCTGCTGTAGATTGGAGTGAAACTTTTGATGTAGCCGCTATGAATCAATATGTTGATTTATTTCTTATTATGGGATATGAATATTACTGGAGCAGCAGCGCGCAAGCCGGACCTGGTGCGCCTCAATATAGCGGAGACATCTGGAGCAGCTACAATACAACCAAAAGTATTTTATATTATCTCTCAAAAGGTGTTTCCCCCGACAAACTTTGTCTGGCTGTCCCTTATTACGGACGCGAGTGGACAACACAATCAAATACTTTTCCCTCAAATACTACTGCCTCAGGAAGTGCGGTAACGTATAAAGATTATAGAAAAAATTATTCGGCGACAAACAACTTTCGTGACCTGCATTCTAATACTCCGGTTAATATCTATAAAAACTCGGCAGAGCAGTGGAAACAATGTTGGCAGAACGACGAAATAAGCAATGCCGACAAATATGAAATGATAAATATGTTAGACATCGGAGGCATCGGAATCTGGGCGCTTGGTTATGATGCCGGATATTATGAACAATGGGAGGCAATTAAAGAGAAACTATCTGACTACGGCAATACTCAATGTCAAGGAATATTCATGGACACCGGCGGAAAATATGGCAAATATTATAACAGCGAAGACTGGACATATACCATAGCTCCAAAAAATGCCACACGACTTGCTGTCAAGTTTCAAGAATTTGACATAGAAAACAACTTTGACAGCTTATTTATTTATGATGGAAAATCGGTAACCGCTAATTTGATTGGAAAATTCACCGGCACAAATATTATTAAAGACACCATAAAAACAACTACCGGTGCCATAACTTTTAGATTCAAATCCGACAAAGCAACTATCAACGAGGGCTGGGTAGCTACTTGGAAATGTATAAACCAAGCAAGTAACATAACAGAAAACAAAGATTTTAATATTATACTCGCACCAAATCCTTTTCAAAATACTATAAATATCAAATTACAAGATATTGATATTAAAGATATTAATATTTATTGTTATAACTTACTCGGACAAAAAATAAATTTTATTTCAGAAAAACAGCACAACAATATAAATATTAATTTTACAGATAATATACCTTCCGGCATTTATATTATATATATTTCTAATCAATATTTTTCACAAACCTATAAAATAACTAAGTTATAAAAATTAAACCACAGAGGAATGAAAGGAATGAAAGTTTTTTCTTTCATTCCTCTCATTCCTTTGTGGTAAAAAAGAAAAAAGAAAAATATTTTTTATAATGTAAAGTATTGAATACTAAACTATTTTTTTTGGAACAAGATTTGCAAAATGAATGTGACATGAAAAAAATAAAAAAGTAAACAACACTTAACATTTTAAATAATATAGCAATGAGAAAAATTTTGATGGGGTTAATATTAATTCTTTTACCGTATTTTTTATTTAGTAAGACAATAAGTGTAAACAATGGACATGACTCTGGGGCTGGTTCTTTTAGAGAAGCCGTTAGTAAGGCAAAAAGCGGTGATACTATAACTTTTGATTGTGGAGTTTATGAGGTCAAATTAACTTCCGGCACAATAGACATCTTTAACAAGAGTTTGTACATAAAAGGTTGTAAATCAACTATAATGCGCGATAAAAATTCGCAAAATTATTTTAGATTGATTCGCATAAGTGCTGTCAATTCTATCAATGTATGTTTTGAAGAAGTTAACTTTGCCTATGGTCACTCCAAACCATCGGAGGATCCTATGTTCGCATCAGAAAGTGGAGGCGCCATTTTAATCAATGATGCCAATGTAAATTTAGAATTACGAAATGCCAATATTTATAATAACACCACCGCTGAAGGTTTGGAAGAAGGTGATGCCGGATCGGGCGGCTCTATTTATGTATTAAAAGGAAAATTGATTATCAATAACTGTAATTTTTATAATAATACAACCGGCAACGGAAAAATGTATGATGGTTTGTGCGAATATGGTAGCAATGGCGGTAACGGAGGAGCCATCGGAGTTTACTATGGCAAATTAGATATAAGAAATACTGTATTTTATAATAATAATACCGGCAATGGCAAAGCGTCAAATGGAGTAAATGGAAGTGCTAAGGGAGGAGATGGAGGTGCTGTTTGGTTGAGTAATTCGGAAGCAATAATAATTAATACTACTTTTTATCAAAATTTTACAGGCAATGGCGACAAAGCCGACTGTGGATTTGGCGGCGCTATTGCTGCGGTAGAAAATTCTATAATAGATATTTACAACGCGACTATTACTAAAAACTTGTCCGGCGCAAATACTTCTAATACAGACACTTATGGTGGAGGCGTGTTTGTAGAATTTAACACAGAGTTGAATTTGTATAATACAATAATAGCAGAAAATTATTTATTCAATGAAAATATAAAATCGGGAATAGATATTTATGGAACTTTCAATTCGTATGGAGGAAATTTAATAGGTATTTGCGATGACAATAAAATTATTTTAGATAGAAAACAGTCAGATATCTTAGGCACGTTGACCTCTCCGGTAGATGCAAAATTGTTGCCGCTATCTGATAACGGCGGATTAACGCTTACTTGTCCGTTAAAAACTGAAAGTCCGGCGATAGATGCCGCTAAATATTATGATTTGTCATCTAATGACCAGCGAAATTATCCGCGAACAGAACTTCCTGATATAGGAGCTTTTGAATATGCCGTTTCGCCAAATGTTCTTAAAGTTTTTGCCGAAAATAAAAATACAAACTATAATACCGGTGAAGAAATTATCATCAGCATAGAATTTAATGAAAAAGTATATGTAATAGGAAGTCCTAAATTAATGCTTGCGACCAATCTAAATCAAGTTGGATATGCCGATTATATAAGTGGTTCTAATACTAATATCTTAAAATTCAAATATAAAATAAAAGATACCGACTTTACGCAAACGCTTAATTATGTTGACCTTTTTTCGTTAATAGCCGAATCGGGTACATATTTGTTAGACTTTGATAACCAAAAAGCTGTCCTATTGCTTCCCGAAGTGGACTCGGACAATTCGCTTGGCGCAAGTTCTAATATATCTTTAAATAATATTTCAAACAATATAATAGAGACAAATAATATTAAAGTTTTTCCTAATCCTACCAAAAATATTATTATCATACAATCAGATAAAGAATACAATTTAGAACTCAAAAATATTCAAGGAGTTAGACTATATAGCGAAAAAAATATTACCAGCGCCGAGTATCAATTAGATTTAACTAATTACGCTACCGGAATTTATATAATAAAAATAGAAGATAATTTATCTACGAACATACAAAAAATAGTTAAACATTAAACTATTTTAGTCATTTTGAAAAATTGATGTAAAAGTTATGTAATAGTTTTTAAATTTTATGTTTTAACTTTAAATAAAAAGTGCCATTTTATTTTCCTTTCCTAATTTTCGGAGTGTTCAACCGAAAACGTCTTTTTAAAATTAAATAACTCCTTTTGAGCATCTTTCATAACCGCTTAAAAGTAATTTACCCTTTTTTCTTTGCGAAACTCTGCGAGAAATTGATAATCAAATATTTCACGCAAAGTTTCGCAAAGAAGTGTAACCTAATAAATGAAACATGCCTCCTTTTGATTAGAAACTTAATAGTCTTATTCTGAAGTGGGAACAAATAAGCGTGCCACAGGAGGTTAGTCTGTGGCACACTTATTTTTGTTAATTAGTTGTAATTTTTGTCTTTGAAGAGCCGTTTGTTATTTGTTTTTTGGTAGTGCAAAGTAACGAAAAAAACAAATACCTTACAACTAAAAATTAGAGTTCGTGTAAAACAAATGTGAATTTAAGTAAAAAAGATATAAAAACACAATTTATCGTTATAAAATGTCATTCTTGCCGAGACAATTAAGGTCTTCAAAAGCTATTTTCAATCGTTGAACTATTGCTTTTTCGCCTTCACGTAACCATACACGCGGGTCATATTTTTTCTTGTTCGGTTTGTCGTCTCCTTCAGGGTTTCCTATTTGTCCTTGCAAATAAGCTCGGTTTTTATCTTCGTAATTTCTTATTCCATCCCAGAATGCCCATTGGGTGTCGGTGTCAATGTTCATCTTTATGACGCCGTAAGAAATTGCTTCTCGTATTTCTTCGCGACTGGAACCACTTCCGCCATGGAAGACAAAGTCTACCGGATGATTTTCGGTTTTAAATTTTTCTTGGATGAATTTTTGCGAGTTGTCCAAAATTTTAGGGGTGAGCTTTACATTTCCTGGTTTATAAACTCCATGCACATTACCAAACGAGGCTGCGATGGTAAAATTAGGAGATACCTTCAAAAGATGTTCGTAAGCGTATGCTACTTCATGCGGTTGCGTATAAAGACGAGCGCTTTCTACGTCAGTATTATCTACTCCGTCTTCTTCGCCTCCTGTTACGCCGAGTTCAATTTCTAATGTCATACCTATCTTGCTCATTCTTTTTAGATATTCGCAGCATATTTCTATGTTTTCTGCAAGCGGTTCTTCGGAGAGGTCTAACATGTGTGAGCTAAAAAGCGGTTGTCCATGCTCTTGAAAATATTTTTCACCGGCATCTAATAGTCCGTCTATCCATGGCAATAATTTTTTGGCAGCATGGTCAGTGTGCAGAACTACCGGAATATCATATATTTTTGCCATCGCATGCACATGCAATGCGCCGGCTATACCACCTGCGATAGCCGCTTTTTCGCCGTCATTGGCAATGGCTTTACCTGCATAAAAATGCGCGCCACTATTAGATAATTGCACAATAACCGGAGAATTAACTACTTTGGCAGCTTCTAAGACTGCATTTATAGAGTGAGAACCAATCACATTGACAGCAGGTAAGGCAAACTGATTAGCCTTAGCAATATCAAATAATTCTTTTAACGAATTTCCACTGACTACTCCCGAATTGATTTTTTTTGTCATATTTTTAAATTTTTATATAGTTAAATATTATCTACAAAAGTAAAAAAAAATATTAAAAAGAATACAAAACTAAAAAAAAGTTTTTTAAAATATAAAAAAATATGATTTGACAAAGAAAAAACGGCATGTTTCATTTATTAGGTTACACTTCTTTGCGAAACTCTGCGTGAAATATTTGATTATCAATTTCTCGCAGAGTTTCGCAAAGTTTTTCGCAGAGTTTCGCAAAGAAAAAAGTGTAAACTACTTTTAAGCGGTTATGAAAGATGCCAAAAAAACCTAAACTGTATAGTTTAGGTTTTTTATTTATCTAATTCAAATTTTTGGGCATCTCTATGTCGGCTGCTGAACGATATGCAGGACATAAAGGTTTACTTGTGCGGCAAGCAGTGAAAGTGAGCGCCATAACAAATAAACAGACGAGGGAGATAATAATTTTCTTCATGATTTTGAGATATTTTAATATTAAACTTTTTACAAATATAAACATTTTTTACCAATAACGCAAAAAAAGTTTTTTTTATTGCATATAGAATTATTTTAAAAATTCCACGTAAAAATGAGTATATTCATTTTCGGCAGTTTCAAAATATATTTTCCCGTTATGATTATCTAATATTCGTTTGCATATATCAAGTCCGAGTCCTATGCCTTCACCACTCCCCTTGGTAGTGAAAAAAGGTTCAAATATTTTATCTTTAATGTTCTCGGCTATACCTTTTCCTGAATCGCTTATCGTAACGATTATTTTATTGTCGGTATTTTTAGTTGTTATTTTTATTTCCCCTTTATTTTCAATGGCTTGAATAGAATTATAGATTAAATTATTCCACAGATGTGACATTTGTTCGGGATATGTCATCATTATAGGTAATTTATCAAAATCTGTTTGCAAAGTTATTCGGTTCATTAATTGATTCTTATAATTTTTTAGAATATCGGAGATACTTGTATTTATATCTGTTTCTACTTTTTCTATTTCGTTGGTACTTAAAGAGTAAGCTTTTAAGGTAAAAATCATTTTAGAGGAGCTTTCAACGGCTTGAATAATATTATTGGCATTAATAGATTGCATAACAATATTATATGCTGTTTTAAATATCAAAATATTTTCTTTATTGTTAATTAAGCTATCATATTTTTGTTTGTAATCAAATATCTTCAAATCGGCGAGATAATCAATAATTATTTCAAGGTTTTCTATGTTTTCGGAAGCAAGATTTTTATATAATTCTTTTTTTAGCTGTCGTGTTTCTCTTGAAGAATAATTTGTTGTATTTGCCGAGCATTCGTTTAATAATGCTTGAAAAGACAAGAATTCGGCTACCCACGTAATCTTGGACAAAATTTTGAACCATATAAGGAATATAAG
>DYQJ01000442.1 GCA_020719345.1 Draconibacterium orientale
TAACCACTAAACTGTCTTTGGAAAACGAACCCCCGCCTTTTGGGTAGGTGCTGTTAGCAGTAGTACATTTACTCTTCTAAGAATGTAACTATTTTGTTTATTGTCAAATTCTCAATGTCGTCTTGTTTAACCATTAAAAGTTTAATATATTTTTTGTCGTTAAAAGGTTCGTTTATTTGTTTTAATATCTCTGCTTTTACATCAACATCAAAGTCTTTATTTGTTACAACTATTAAAGCTGGTTTTGCGAATTTCCCTGTGGTGCTTTGATAGTCCTGTTTCATAAAACTAAGTTTAAGAGCAATGTCTTGTAGTTTGTTTTTAGTAAAGTTAGCGTTCGGATAATATTTAACTTCTATAATATAGTCAAAGTATAGGTTATCTAATGTGTCAATAATTAAGTCGTATTCGTGAAGTCCAATTCTTCTATTTGATAAGATTTTATATCTTGGATATAATGCTTTTAAAAGCACTTCAAATATTCGTCTTTCAATACCTAAGTATTTAGGAATAAATTCTGTTTTACTAATTGTCTGTTTCGTTTGTTCTCCTGTTGCTGTTTCTTTGATAGTCGTTTTATATTCTTCCTCGGCTTTTTTCTTTTGTTCTGTTTCGCTCATTTCTTGACCAATTTCTATTCCGTCTCGTCCAAGTTTAACTTTTGCACCCTTTTTAATTCTATCTCCAATGCTGTCAACGATTTTTTGAACTTGATTTTTAAACACAAAAAGTATAATCAAAACGGTCAATGGCCATAGTAAATCAGACAAAAGTTTACAGTCGCAAAGATTCAAAAAGCAATCACTGTCGCCTTTATGAGTTGTGGTCTCAGAAGTTATGTGTCTTTCAGAGATAGTATTCTTTGCAGTGTCTTTGGTTACAAAAACGGTGTCTTTCTTTATAGTTGTTGTTAATGTGTCCATTCTGTCGTATTGTCTTTTTGTATTACTGCCAACATCTGTGTAGGTACCACGTTTTTGTATAGTTACCACAGCGTGGCAAC
>DYQJ01000048.1 GCA_020719345.1 Draconibacterium orientale
CTTAATTTTTCGCTTTTTCTTCTTCCTTTTTTTATTAGTTGATACGGTCATGTTTGGAATTTATTTATCAATTCTTACGCTAATAATATAAAATCCTTCGTTGTTATCTTTCAGGTCAATTAATTTATAATTAAGTGGATATCCGGATACTAAAGCAACATGTACTAGTCCAATATTTCCACCTCCTTTGATAGTTTCATGTTCGCGGTTTCTAAGTTCTCGTTTCATTTTACGTAATCCTTCTCTATCTGCGGTGTTTATTTGTTCGCATTTGTCCATGAGCTTTGTTATATCAGTTCGGTCTACGAGATTACCTGCGGAGAAAACAAAGTGGTCATTGTATTCGTTAATGATAAGTGTTCCTTCTCCTGTTTCGTTATCAGTTCCGACAAGTGAGACCTCTTTGGAATAAAAAGATATATTTTGTGCGAGTTCAATAAATATTTTAAAGAACTTTCTTCCCATATTAGGGTCTTCCCAAAGTGAACCTTCAATATTTTCTGCTAGTACTGTCAATATGTTGTTATCAAAAGGACCTACATAGGAGACAATAATATTGTGGTCTGCCATTATACTGTACATTTCTTGTATATCGTTATTTAACATGGATTAAAATTTTTTTTGGTTAAGATAAAAAATAAAAAAATAAAAACAAAATTATTATTATTTTGATTATAAAATAAAAAATTAGAATTTTACAGATAAAATTAAGATGTCATCTACTTGTTCGTAAATATTTCCGTGTGCGTCAGTTTGATTTTTCCATTTCTGAATATTATCTACTAATATATCTTTCTGGAGTTCCATATTTTTATTTTGTATTGATAATAGTAATTTCTTAAAATTTTTAGTGAGAAATTTTTTCCCGTTTTCTCCTCCAAATTGGTCAACGTATCCGTCCGAGAACATATATATTGTATCTTCATTTTGAATATCAATAATATGTCTGGAGAAGTTGCTTTTTTTACCGAGATAAAATCCTATAGGCATTCTATCTGCGGGCATTTCAATTAATGCGTGTTCGTAAATATTTTGTGCAAAATTGAAACCATTTTTGTCTTTTCTAATCAAATAAAGCGGGTTATTTGCGCCGGAGAATTGCATCTCTTTAGTATTTGTGTTTATTACGCAGAGTGACATATCCATTCCGTCTTGAGGTTCGCCGGTTTTTCCTGTTTGATGCAGTGCTTGAATTATTGCATCTCTAAGATTGTTTAAAATAAGTTCAGAATTTATTTGTTGAATATTTTCGTAATATGCAATTATTTCGTTCAGTAGCGATATTCCGAGCATACTCATGAATGCGCCTGGGACTCCATGTCCGGTGCAATCTGCGGCGACGAGTATAATGATGTTATCATTTTTAATTCGTATTTTTTTGACGAGATAAAAATCGCCGCTGACTATATCACGTGGCATAAAGATGAGAAAATAATTTTGTAAAACTTCGTCTAATATATTTTTCGGGGTCACCACAGCCGATTGGATTCGTTTTGCGTACATGATGCTGTCTGTTATGCCTTTTTTTTGTTTTTCTATTTGTGTATAAGCATGAGTATTTTCAAAAGCAATTGCGGCATAAACTGCTAAGTTTCTAAGCATATTTAAGTGATTATTAGTATATTGGTGTTTTTTATAGCTTTGAATAGTAATGACTCCGATGCAATTGTTTTTAGATATAATAGGCAAATATATAATAGAATTAGTATGATTATTTACTTCTTTATCTGTAGGATTTGTAGGTACATAGTTTATATATTCGTTATCAAAATCATTGATAAATACATCTTTTTTATTTAGGAAGCACCATGCTCCCAGACAGTTTTGCAGGTTTACGTCCATAGAGAAGTCGGGTATTTCATTAGAATTTTCTTTTGCTTGAATAAAATCTAATCTATTGTTGTGACTATTGTAAAGTCCGATGGCGAAGAATGTCGCATCCATAAGTTTATTTAACTGCTCGTGAAATGTCTCTATTATTTTATCCATAGAGAGATTAGAGGTTATTTTTTGTCCTATTTGACTAAGTAATTTTATATTGTTGTAAGATTTTTGTAAGTTGTTTTTTTGCTGTTCAATTTGTTCTAATTGTGCAATAATTTCTTCTTTTTGTTGATTTATTTCTTCGGTTCGCTTGACGACAAGATTTTCTAATCGTCTTTTTATTTTGGTTATATCTCTGTATTTGAGTGCAGCATAAATTATCGTAATAATAACAACAGTAATAAAAATAAAGAACCAAGGTTTTTTCCAGAACGGAGTTGCTATGATGATTGTAATTTCTGTACCGTTCTTGTTCCATTTTCCGTCATTATTGGCGCCCATGATTTTTAAAGTATATTTTCCGGGGTCAAGGTTTGTGTAAGAGACAAATTTGCGATTGTCCGCCAAGATAGTGTCTTTGTCGTATCCTACTAATATATAGGCATATTTATTTTTTTCGGAGTCTCCATAATCAAGTGCAACAAATTCAAAAGAAAATTCATTATCTTCATAAGAGAGATTAATAACTTTTTTCTCCATGACAGTGGTGTCAAGTTTGACGTCTTGATTAAGGACTTTGAATCCGGTAATTACGATGTTTGGAGCATGTGGATTGTCTTTTATTTCGTTAGGAAAAAAAACTTTTACCCCGTTTATTCCACCTATTAAAAGTTGTCCTTTCGAGGTTTTCAAATAAGCTCCGACCATAAATTCTTCGGTTTCAAAATATGTTCTATGTTGTTGTTTTGCAATGTTATATTTTACAAGTCCGTTGTTTGTGCTTATCCAAAAATTTTCTTCGGTATCTTGTAATAATGACATTATTCGGTTGTTTATAAAACCTATTTTTAGTGGGTCATAATTGATTATGGTATTGTTTTTCACATCTATTTTGCTAAAATAGTCGCGATTCCCTGTCCATATATCTCCATTTTTGTCTTCGGTGATGCACAAAATTCTATCTGTTGTTTGTTTACTTTGCTGATGGTTTTTGTATCTGATAAACTTTTGATTATCAAAATCAAACCTATTTAGTCCTCCGTCCCATGTTCCTATCCAAAGATTATTTTGAGAGTCTTCTATTATTCTTGTGATTTTATTGTCGTAGATGCTGTTACTGTCTTGCTCGTTATGTTTATATGCTGTAAATTTACCTGTTTTTTTATCAAATAAATTAAGTCCATCCCATGTTGCTATCCATATTCTTTTTTTGGAGTCTTGAAATATTTGCCATATTTTATTGTCCGATAAGCTGTATTGATTGTTTATATTATGTTTATAATGAACACATTTTCCTGTGATGGGGTCAAATTTGGAAATTCCGGCGGTGTCTGTGCCTATCCAATATTCGCCGTCGGCATCTTCTAATATAGCACGTATATAGTTGTCACTGAGACTTGTTGGGTCATATTGATTGTTTTTATAATGTGTAAACGTATTTGTTTCTTGATTCCAACTATTTAATCCGCCGTACACGGTGCCAAACCAGATGATACCTTTGGAGTCTTCGTAAATAGTTCGTACCTGGTCAGAGGACAAGCTGTTTACATCGGAGGGATTGTTTTGTAATGTGTTGAAAGCTTTAGCTATTCTGTTGTATTTATTGATTCCGCCCAACGAAGTGCCTATCCAAAGAATATTGGAGTCGTCTTCGTAAATAGATAATATTTCGTTGTTGCTCATGCTGTTCGGGTTACGTGGATTATTTTTAAAAATAGTAAACTCTTGATTGTCTTTATTATACTTGTTGAGTCCGCCATTTTTTGTTCCTATCCATATTTTATATTCATAATCTTGTAGTATGCAGGTAATTTGGTTATCGCTGATAGAATTTTTGTTATTATCATGCACATATCTTGTGACAATAAATTTAGCAGATAAATTGTATCTAAATAAATCTACCGAGTTCAGTCCGTTTGCTGTGCCTATCCAGAGCGTATTTTGTTTGTCTATGTACAAACAATTAACGTTCATATCCGTTAAATTTGTGTTACTTGTATCAAAAATATTTATCGTGTTAGTATTGATATTCAATAAATTGATGCCTTTACTTGTTCCTATCCATAGTTGTTCGTTTTTTCCGGTGACAGATTTAATTGTATTTGAGCTTAGTCCTTGTTCGGTGGAAAAATGCGTAAATGTTTTAGTTTTTAAATCTAATTTATCTAATCCTTGTGGGGTTGCTATCCATAAATTGCTGTTAATATCTTGATAAACAGAGTTAATATTGTTATCAATGATAGTATTAATATTGTTTTTGTCGTTTTGATAGAGTTTAAAAACTTCGGTATATTTATTGTAATGCACGAGTCCACAACCACTAATTCCGAGCCAGATGTCATTATTGTTGTCTTGAAATATGCAGGTGACCGAATTTTCCGGAATAGATAGCGAGTCGGTAGTTTTGCGATATATTTTTATCTTGTATCCGTCGTATTTATTGAGTCCATCATAAGTTCCGAACCACATGAATCCCTTATTATCTTGCAATATACAAGCCACTGAACTTTGTGAGAGTCCATCTTTTAGTGCGATGTGTTCAAATTTTATATTTTTTTGTGCAAATAATTTATTCATAATAAATAAATTAAGTATAAAAAAGATAAAAAATTTTAAAAGTTTTAAAAAATTAAAAAATATGTATGTTTTTTTCATTATAAAAATTTAAATTCCGAAAATATTTTTCAAATAAAAGTACATTATATTAAATAAAAAGTAAGTACAAATATATATATTTTAATAATAATTTTAAAAGTAATTAAAAATTATTTATGGTTTCAAAAATAACAGAAATTCGTTGTTTGTATGCCTCAAAATTATTTATTTTAGAAACATGTAAATAGTTTTGCCGAATGATTTGATTTTTCATCTCCGTATTCTGCATTAATATTTTTATCTTGTTTTGAAAATCAGTGGTATTTTCGCAAATACAATATTGCTGCAGCATTTCTTGTGCCATGCCTACATTGGTGGACAAAATAGACGTATTGCAAAGTGCCGCCTCTATTATTGCTTTGGGTCCACCTTCAGATGAAGAGGTAACTATATAACAATCAATAAGATTATATAATTTATTAATTATTTTGGCATCGAGATTGTTTTTATCAAAGTCATCTTTATACAAAGAATTATATTTTTCATCGCCGTAGAAAATGTATGGAATATTATTTTTTTGACATTCTTTTATGATAAAATGTCGTCTGGGTCCGGCAAGTAAGAGGACATATTTTGTTTTGTCTAATTTAGATAAAATATCTATTAACATTAGTGGATTTTTCTGCCACTTAGGTTTTCGCAAATCAGCACCAAGCGAGTCACTTTGAAAAGAACCAAATAAAAATTTATCTTTTATTTTATTGTAATCTATTGATAATTCGTTACTTAATTGAATGCGATTTTGCAGTAGCGGATAGAAAATTTTTTCATCTACATAAAAAGGGTTGTAAAAGATTTTTTGAGACGAGATGTTGTTTTCTAACAAAAAATCTTTTTGATTGAAATTAGCATAAATCCAATAATCTATTATGTGCTTTGTTTTGTCAAAAATAGTATAATTATCTGATATATTGTTTGTTACCACCGCAACAATTTTTTTATTGAACTTGAAATATTTTAAGAAACGGTGTTGCAATTTTTCAAAATATGAATACCATACCGAAAAAATAATGTCTGCCTCAAAAAAAGAATCGGTAATTTGGAATTTTAACTCTTTAAGGGCTAAGTAATTATAATATCTGTCGGCGTCAATTGACCAGCCATTTTTATCATTTCCTACTAATTTGATTTTCATTTTTTAAGTTTAATATATTAAGTATTTGGTTTGTAAAATGTTCTAAGCTGTGGTTTCTCTCGGCTGCGATTAACGAGTTAGATGAGAGAAAATCCATATTTGATATAGTAATTTCTATTTTTTCAATCAAGCTGTTTAAATTCTTAGCAACAAAAATATGTCCGTTAAACCCTTCTTTGATATAAGATTTCGTACCGTTCTGGTCGCTGCAAATAATGGGGAGCGCATTGCACATTGCCTCTACAATAGAAAATGCAGCCGGCTCGGCATGGCTCGGCAAAACAAAAAGATGATGCTCCATATATTTTGAACAGATTGTAGGGTAATCAACATTTTCATACAAATTCACTTTTTCATACAAATTATGCTCGGAAATATAATTTTGAATTAATTTATAATATTGTGCATCTGCTTTTTCGCCGTAAATATTTAATTGTAAATTATAATTGCGAGAGTTTATTAAAAATTCTACCGCTTTCAAAAGAAGCAAATGGTCTTTTCGGGTTACATATTTTCCTATTGACATTATTTTTATGAGACTTTTATCTTTATGTTCGTTACAAATAGCATTATTATTTTTTGGAAAGACAAACGGTAAATAATAAACATTGTCAATTCCAAAATCTTTAAATCGCTGATAATTAACAAAAATAGGAGTCACAAAGGCGTGAACTCGCAAAAAACTAAATAGTTTTATATTCATGCGAAAAAGAAATTTAGAACCTTTAATATGCGTAAATTCTGTTTGTGTGTGCATTAAGACTTTGATATTTAATCGTTTAGCAATAAACAAAGTTTTTAGAGCCAACATATCTTGGTATGCTTTGAGTAAAATAAATTCGGGTTTTGTCTGCTTTATTATGTTATATAGTTCATTATCAGGAGCTTCAAGTCGTAATTCTAACTGCGTTTTAAGATAATTCTTTTTGAAAAGTTTTAATATTTTAAATGTCATCTTAGTTGCGAAGTTGAGATTTAAGATTTTCAAATCAATATCTTTATAATATTCGGAATTTCCTTTGTAAAGAGCCAGTACTTTAACATTGTAACCGGCTCTTTGCAGTGCTATCGCACTGTAATATTGATTGGTATGAAAACGGTGAACTATAAATAGTATGGTCATTTTACCTCGTCAAAAATAGTTGCAAATTGTCCTCGCTTTGGCGAAAAAGCATTTACTTTGAACTTTCTGTTCATGGTGTCCGAAAACATTTCAAAAGAATATGACTCTCCAGTAGTAGCTACTTTGCCATATATTTCTATCCATTTTTCTTCTAAGTCTGGAATAAGATTTTTAACATTTCTACCTATTACATTGAACTTATAAAATCCTGTTATTTTTTCAAAAGCAGAATTTATATCTAAAAAGAGATAATCACATGGCAGATTGTTTTTGTCGTAAATAATTTGATGAAGCGCAAAAGCTTGATTCATATTTTGAAAGACGGAGTAATATAAATTGCGGCTCTCGTCGAGTTTTACTTTGGCGCGGACTTCGGCATCAATATTTTGTATTTGTGCTATGTAATAAAGAGGTTCGTTATTCTGGCTTTTTATGACCGTCAGCGTCAGCATGCCCCAGATAATTTCTGCATCTTTTCTTACGTATCTTTTCTTTAAATTAAAAGAGTTTATTTCCTTGTTTTTTATTCGTTGCAATAACAAATCTTCTTCATAAATGTCTTCCGGATGTGTGATGTCGCGAAAGTTGAGTGTTAATAGTTCTTTTTCAGAGTAGTCGGTAAATTTTTCAAATGCCTTATTTATCTTAGTATAATCTCCGGCTAAATTGACTATTGCGAATCCGATAATAGAATTATCAAAAATATTTTTAAATTTTTGTTCCGATTCTTGAAGTGCAAATTGTTGTTCTACCAGCGCAGTGACATCGGTATAAGATATTGCATATTCAAAATCTTTCAGATTAGTAGGCATTGCATTCACTATTATCCATCTGGTTTTTCCTTCCGAGTTCACAATGCCCATTTCTACTCCTACTACAAGAATGTTGTCGCGGATAGCGCGAACGCTTGCATACTCGTAAACCGGCATAACGGTTCCATCTTTGCGAATGATTTGCCATTCTTGTCCATCAATTTTTCGTTGCGTCTGCTCGTCTTGTGATATTCCGAGCATGCGTTCTGAGGTCTTATTACTGCTGATAATCTTTCCGTTACGGTCGGTGATAGTAATTCCAATAGGGATAAACTCAAATAATGTTTTAAAACGTTCTTCGGTCAGCTTCAAGTTTTGTTGCGAGATGTAAAAGTCGGTGACATCAATAAATGTAATAACTACTCCATCAATAAATCCTTTTTGGGTGACATACGGCAGTATTTTCATTTGATACCACTTACTTCTGGCGTTGACGATTTCGTCTATTTCCATCTTGTTTTGTGTCACTAATTGTGCTTTGGAGAAGAGGTCGTTTCCATGTATATTGTGAGTTATATCTGACAAAGGACGATTGTTGTCGTTTTTACGGAGATTGAAAATATCGGTAATGTTGTCAGTGAACTTTCGTATCTTTAAGTTCAGGTCAAGGAAGATGACTCTTATTTCAGAGTTCTGCAAAAGATTCTCCATGTCATTATTGATGACCGTTAAATCGTGGTTCTTAGCTTGAAATTCTGTATTTACGGTATAAAGTTCTTCGTTTACCGATTGTAGTTCTTCGTTGGTAGATTGCAATTCTTCGTTAGAAGAAATTAACTCTTCGTTGGTGGATTGCAGCTCTTCGTTTGTCGTTTCCAATTCTTCTATGCTTGCCTGCAAATTTTCTTTAGAATGTTTTAGTTCGTTTTCTAAATCAAAAATTCGTTGTTGAGGTTGCAAGCTAACCTCGTCAATGTCAGATGGTTCATTATTTTGTACCGATAAAATTTCTTTTTTGATAAAATATATAACAACAAATTTGGTATTGCTGTCTTTGTGTAAAAGCGGTGCAAATCGCAGGTCTAATAAGATGGTGTCTCCGTCTTCTTTGCCGTATTTGATATTATGATGTACGAGTTCTTTGTCCGTTTTTATGACCTTACTGATAGAGATACTAAAAGTTAATTTTAAATTAGCTGGCACCATTTTAGTTACTAAGTATTCAAAACCTTCGGCTATTTTTTTTGTTTTAGGAAAGACGAGATACCGATTCGGGTCTCCAAAAGAATTAACTATTTCGTAGTTTTCGTTTACTATTACTGTGTCGGGAACGTTATCGGCTAAAAGTTTTTCTGTGAAAATACTTGTCAAATCTATTATAGTATTTCTGCCACCGTAAACGGGTCGCTTGCTTTGTATTAGCTGTGAGCTAAGCCGATAGGAGGCGCTTGGCGCAATAATATCAAGCGGGAGTTTGGAACTTTCCTTAGATTTAAAAAATTTCCACTTAAGATTTACTATTTCATAATAATGCTCCATCTCTCCAATACTTTCACTACTTCCAAGAAAGAGGTATCCGTTTTTATTTAGTGCGAAGCTAAATAAGGAGAGAACTTTTTGCTGTAACGAGGTTTGAAAATATATAAGTAAATTGCGGCAGGAGATGAGGTCAATTTTATTAAACGGCGGGTCTTTGATAATGTTGTGAGTAGCAAAGACTATCATCTCGCGAATTTCGTCATTTATTTTGTAGCTGTCCCCTGTTTGTATAAAAAATTTATTCAGCCGCTCCGGCGTCACGTCGGCAGATATGCTCTGATTATAAATACCCATGCTTGCCAAATCTATGGCAGATTTATCTACATCGGTGGCAAATATTTTTACTTGCCTCCTCATATTGTTGTTTAACATAAATTCTTTTATCAAGATAGCTATAGAATATGCTTCTTCTCCGGTGGAGCAAGGTGAAATCCAGACTCTTACTTCTTCGTTCTCGTGCTTATCTTTGAAAATCGCAGGGATGATTTCTTTTTCGGCTATAGTAAAAGCTTCGGTATCTCGGAAAAATTTTGTTACTCCTATCAACAGCTCTTTATAAAGAATTTTCTGTTCGTTTTTAGATGAATATAAATAATCTAAATATTCTTTAAGTGAAGATATTTGATTAATACTTAGTCGTCTCTCTATACGTCGCGAGATAGTAGCATCTTTATAAAAAGTAAAATCCAGTAGAAATTGCTCTTTCAGTAGCATTATTATTTTGGTTAAATAGTCTTCCGGAATAAATGCTACACTGCTAACTCGGTCTTTATCTTTAATATACGGGTGTTTTACGTAGTTAATAATTTTCTCAGGCATATCTTGTGGCGGGAGAATATAGTCTACAGTTCCTGTAGTGATGGCGCTTTTTGGCATTCCATCAAATTTAGTACTATCTGGGTCTTGTGCTATTATCATTCCGCCGTTTTCTTTAATAACTCGGATTCCTCTACTTCCATCACTTCCTGTTCCCGACAAAATAACTCCTATTGACTTGTCTTCAAAGTCTTCGGCAAGCGAATGTAAAAATATATCTATCGGAAGATTCAAAATGTGCATGTTATTTTTCTCGGTCAGATGCAGCTTAGCGTGAAATATTTTCATATTCATACGGCGAGGAATCAAATAGACATTGTTTGGTTCTACCTGCATACCATCTTCGGCGGTATGAATAGGTAAGGAAGTTCGCTTTAATAATATTTCCGGCATCAAACTTTTATAATCTGGAGACAAATGCTGAACTATTACAAAAGCGAGTCCGGAATCTAATGGAATGTTGGAGAAGAAAGACTCTATGGCTTCCAGTCCACCTGCGGAAGCCCCGATTCCTACTACATAAAATTGCTTAGTCGTACTCATTATTTCTTTTTTAACAAATTTAATTGCAAATATAATTTATTATATTAATTAATTTTGAAAACAATAAGTTATTTTTGTAAAAATAATATACGTTTTATAAAAAAAAATTACTTTTGTATTATAAAAATAAAAAATCTTAAAAATATTTATATGAATAAAGCAAAGATTGTAATTTTACTTGCGTTATCAGTGTTTTCTATTTTTTGTAATAAAGAAAAAAACGCTGTCTCTAAATTAGAAGAAAAGATGTATCCGAACGAGTTTTTTTCAAGCATGCGTTCTTATCCGGACACTTTTTTTGATTATCGGGCTTATAATAAAGCTATTGAAGACGAACTTGTTAAGCAAAAAAATATGTCCAAATCCGAAGCTCAATGGCGCTTAGAAGGTCCGGCAAATACAGGAGGACGTATCAATGTGGTAGTTGCACATCCCACAAATACAAATATCATGTTCGCAGGCAACGCCTCCGGTGGTATTTACAAAACTGTCAATGCCGGTGAAACTTGGTATTCTGTATTTGATGATAAACCATATCTTGCCATCGGAGATATAAAATTTGACCCGAAAAATCCTAACATCATTTATGCCGGAACAGGTGACCCGCATGTCTCGTCATATCCTTTTGTGGGAGATGGAATTTATAAATCTACAAATTTAGGAGAAACATGGAGCCGATGCGGTTTAACCGAAGGTTCAATAGTTTCTAAAATACAAATTGACCCGCAAAACAGTAATATTATTTATGCGGCTACAATGGGATTGCCTTTCAAACGAACTAAAGAACGAGGTGTTTATAAATCTACAGATGCCGGAAATACGTGGGAACAAATTTTATTCATATCTGACGATGCCGGTGTCGCAGACATGATAATTGACCATACAAATCCAGATATTTTGTACGCTACCGGCTGGAATAGAATACGTAACATGGGTGAATCGCTGGCTACAGGTCAAGCTGCCAAAATATATAAATCCACTGACGGCGGACAAACATGGAACATTTTAACTAACGGACTCCCACAAGAAGATTTTTGTAGAATAGGTTTATGTATGTCAAGCAATGACTCTAAAATTTTGTACAGCATATATATAGGAGTTGATTTTGAAGTATATGGAATATATAAAACTACCGATGCCGGACAAACATGGACTGAACTAAATACTAATTATCTGAAAGAAAACAAAATTCTCGGCGGATTTGGTTGGTACTTTGGACAAATAAGAGTCAATCCGAGCAACAACAACGAAATATATGTGCTTGGAGTAGATTTATTTAGAACAATAGATAATGGAGAAACATGGAACATGGCAACTCCACCATGGTACACTTACGAAGTACATGCCGACAAACATGACATCTTTTTTATCAATTCCAATAATTTGTTGCTGGCAACAGATGGCGGATTATATCAAACTACCGACAATTGTCAATTCTGGTACGACATAGATAATATTCCGAACAATCAAGTATATCATCTGGCAGTCAGTCCGCATGTGACAGGAGTTTACAGAATTGGTGTTCAAGACAATGGAACAAATGATGGTAATTATCAATTTATTAACGCGTGGGCAAAAATAGCCGGAGGCGATGGATTCCAACCTATTTTTCATCCAACAGATGAAAATATTTTTTATGTAGAAATGCAAAACGGCTCGTTGAGAAGCACCTCCGATGGCGGATATAATTTCTCGACTTTTTCAGAAACAATTATTCAGGAAGACCGAAGAGCATGGGATATGCCTTATATCATGAGTCCGCACGATCCGGAGATTATGTTTTGTGGAACTTACCGAATTTATAAAAACAGTGATGCTCCTCAAGACAATTGGACTCCAATTAGTCCCGATTTGACTACCGGCGAAAACAATCGTTATCATGTCCTCTCTACTATTTCGCAATCTATTATAAATGAAAAAATTATATATGCCGGGGCAAGTGATGGAAATATTCATATTACAAAAGATGGAGGAGGGACATGGACAAATATTTCTAACGGACTGCCGCAAAGATATATCTCCGAAATAATGGCTTCCCCAATTTATGAAAATACCGTTTTTGTTGCTAATTCCGGATACATGTACAACGAGTATATTCCGCATTTGCATCGCTCTGATAATAACGGCGCTACATGGACAGATATATCAGGAGACTTGCCTCAATTAGGTATTAACGACATCTGGATAGATGCACAAAGTAATGACCAAATTATTTTTGTGGCAACTGACGGTGGAGTATATTTTACTAAAAATGCCGGTGCGAATTGGTACAAAGCCGGAAACAATTTACCACTTGTACCGATAACTGACATAGAATATGATTATCAGAACAACAGAATTGTAGCCGGAACGTATGGACGTTCGGTATGGTCTATTGATTATCAAAGTGTTATAAGTAAAATAAAAGAGATAAAAAATACAGCTTCTATACGAATATATCCGAATCCAAGCCGAGGAATTATTAATATAGAAACACATGCTAATTATGAACTAACTGTTTACAATATAATAGGTTACCCGCTTTACATGACCGATTTGACACAAAACACCACACAAATAGACCTTACTAATTTGTCTAATGGAACTTATATATTTTATTTTAAGGGAATTAAAACTTTTAATTTTATTGTAAATATTCATAAGAATTAAAGAAAAAAATTAACTTTGCAGAATTATAAAAATAAAGAATATGAAACGGTTAATATTTATTTTGCTTTTTTTAGGTCTCAATCAATGCTTCGCGCAAATAAAATTTGAAGACTATTTTGAAAATAAGACGCTTCGCATGGATTACATACATGCAGGCAATTCGGACACCTCATACATCTTTTTTGAGAAATTCAAAGAAGAGAAATTTTGGGGCGGCTCAACTACTAATTTGATTGACAAATTCAACTATGGACATTATCGGCTCTCGGTTTACGATGCTAAAACAAATACGTTAATATTTTCTAAAGGGTATTGTTCGCTGTTCCAAGAGTGGCAAACAATAGATGAGGCAAAGAAGATAGATAAAAGTTTTTATGAAGTTGCTCTCATGCCATTTCCAAAAAATGAAATAACGGTTACAATAGAAGAACGCGACAAAAAAAATGTCTTTCATAAGATGTTTGAAATGAATATCAATCCGACAAATTATTTTATACAAAAAGAGCAAAAATATAATTTCAACGTAGTGCAAGTGTTAAATAATGGTAATCACAACACCAAAGTAGATATAGTCTTCATTCCGGATGGTTATACCAAAGACGAAATGGAGAAATTCAAAAAAGATGTGGACAAATTTTCTAAGGCACTTTTTAAGTATGAGCCATTCAAAAAGTATAAAAAGAACTTCAATATATGGGCAGTAGAAGCGCCATCACAAGAATCGGGAACAGATATACCCGGCGAAAAAGTATGGAAAAATACAATTGTAAACAGCAACTTCTATACCTTTGATAGTGAACGTTATCTAACTACAAGCGACATGGAGACCTTACATGATTTGTCATCACTTGCCCCATGCGACCAGATTTATATACTTGTGAACACTGCTAAATATGGCGGCGGCGGAATATACAATTTCTACAATCTTACCTGCAGCGACCACTATGCGTCCGAACTTGTATTTGTTCACGAACTTGGACATGGATTTGGAGCACTTGCAGACGAATATTGGACTTCCGAAACATCTTATAATGATTATTATGATTTAACAGTAGAACCATATCAGCCAAATATCACTACGTTAGTAGATTTTAGTTCTAAGTGGAAAAGTGATTTGGCTAAATCTACTCCCGTTCCAACACCTTCTACAAAGGAATACGAATCTACAATCGGAGTATTTGAAGGAGGCGGATATTTAGAAAAAGGAATATATCGTCCTAAGCAACACTGCTATATGAAAGAATTAGAAGCCGATGCTTTTTGTCTGGTCTGCCAAAAAGCTATAGAATCAATGATAAAGTTTTTTTCAGAATAATTGAATGAAAATAATCAAGATAACTTTCATATTCACAGCAATATTAATAGCGTTGCTTGTCCTCATCTCTTTGTTCATGCCAAAAGAGCTAAGAGTTGAGCGTCAGACTATTATTTTTGTTAATAACTGCACTGTCTTTGAACAAATAAATTCTCCGAGTAAATGGCGAAATTGGTGTTCGTGGTTTCCAAAAGACAGTGTCTCTAAATACAAATACAATGAAATAACTTCCGGTCAAGATGCACAGATGGCATGGAACAGCGAAAAAGATGAATTAGGAAGAGGGACAATGACTGTACTAAGTTCTACTGATTGCGACTCGCTAAAAATACAATTGCAAATAGCCGGACAAGGCATCTCGGCTATTTATTTTTATTGTGAACCTTATCAAGAGCTCATAATAAAAAACAATCCTAATTATCAAAACTTTGCAACGAAGGTGACTTTTGGAATAATCGCTAATGCCTCTTACAATCCGGTCTCCCGTTTTATGAATCTTTTTATAGAAGAGGTCATCGGAGAAGACATAGAAAAAAATCTAACTAATTTGAAGAACTTTTGTGAACAAAATAGTATCTAATTAAAAATAAAATATATCATGGAAGAAAACAGTTTGAACGAAAAAGAAGATATAAAAAAGTCGTTGAACTTTATTGAACAAATAATAGAAGAAGACTTACAAAATGGTAAAAATGAGAACAGAGTACATACTCGTTTTCCGCCCGAGCCGAATGGATATCTGCACATCGGACACGCTAAGTCTATTTGTCTGAACTATGGATTAGCAAAACGTTATAACGGCAAAATGAACTTGCGATTTGATGACACCAATCCTGCAAAAGAAGAAACCGAATATGTAGAAGCAATTAAAGAAGACGTAAAATGGCTCGGTGCTGATTGGGAAGACCGCGAATTTTATGCCTCCGACTATTTTGAGCAGCTCTATCAATGGGCTATTGTTTTGATTAAAAAAGGGTTTGCTTATGTTTGCGAACTTAATGCCGAGCAAATAGCCGAAATGAAGGGAACTCCTACCCGTCCGGGAACAGCAAGTCCATACCGAGAACGTGCAACAGAAGAAAATTTGATGCTCTTTGCCAGAATGAGAGCCGGTGAATTTGAGGAAAATACAAAAATTCTCAGAGCCAAAATTGACATGGAATCCCCGAATATGCAGATGCGAGACCCTATATTGTATCGTATAATCAAAAAAGAACATCACCGAACAGGAAATAAGTGGTGCATATATCCTATGTACGACTTTGCACATGGACAATCGGATTATATAGAAGGAATTACACATTCTATATGTACTCTCGAATTTGAAGTGCATCGTCCTTTGTATAATTGGTTCTTAGAAAAATTAGTAAAAACTCCATACAAACCACGACAAATAGAATTTGCTCGGCTAAATCTAAGTTATACTGTCATGAGCAAGCGAAAACTATTAGAACTCGTGCAAAAAAACTATGTTAATGGCTGGACTGACCCGCGCATGCCAACCATCTCCGGACTAAGAAGACGAGGATATACACCAGAGGCAATACGAATGTTCGCCGAAAAAGTCGGAATAGCTAAACGCGATAATTTGATTGACTTAGGACTTCTCGAATTTTGCATCCGCGAAGACCTGAACAAGAAAGCGCAACGAGCAATGGCAGTGATGAACCCGTTAAAAGTTGTTATAACAAATTATGATGACACATTAACCGAATATTTAGAAGCCATTAACAATCCCGAAGACGTGGAGGCAGGCACACATGACGTACCATTTTCTAAAATTCTATACATAGAGCAAGAAGATTTTATGGAGACTCCGCCGAAAAAATATTTTAGACTCTCCCCCGGAAACGAAGTCCGACTCAGATATGCCTATTTTATAAAATGCAATGAAGTAGTGAAAGATGAAAATAATCAAATACTTGAAATACATTGCACTTACGACCCTGCTTCTAAGGGCGGAAAATCACCAGATGGAAGAAAAGTAAAATCTACTATTCATTGGGTTTCGCAACAACATGCTATAAAAGCCGAAGCACGACTGTACGACCGTTTATTCTTAGCCGAGGTACCCGACAAAACCGAAGACGGAACAGATTATAAAGCTAATTTGAATCCTGACTCGTTGATAATTAAAGACTGTTATGTAGAGCCATATTTGAGAAATGCTAAATCGGGAGATAAATTTCAATTTGAAAGAATCGCCTATTTCTGTGTAGACCCAGAGAGCAATGAAGATAAATTAATTTTCAATCGCACAGTGACACTGAAAGATACATGGGCTAAGATAAATAATAACGAATAAAAAAAGTGCAATGGAAAAGTTTTTTTTTGTATTAAAAGCCGTTTTATTAAGCACACTTGCCTCTACTTTAATAGGTGCATTGATAGGTTTTGTTCAATCATTATTTAAGTCCTCGCATCCACATCAGATTCTACCTACTTTTATGATATGGGGAATATTATTGTTCATCGTAGGACTGGCATGTTTCATTTATTAGGTTACACTTCTTTGCGAAACTTTGCGTTTTTACCTTTGCGAGACTCTGCGTGAAATATTTGATTATCAATTTCTCGCAGAGTTTCGCAAAGAAAAAAGGGTAAACTACTTTTAAGCGGTTATGAAAGATGCCCTTGTGACATCAATTATAGTTTCTATTATTTTTGTCATTTTAGATATTAAGCCGTTTTGGATACCTACAATAGTTGCTACGTCAATAAGTGTGCTTGGGGTAATGGGTTACTTTTTTTTTTATAAGAAGAAATAATTTTTTGGCATCTTTCATTTATTAAATTATTCTTTTAACTTTATTATCTTCTTGTAAATAAGATAATAAGGTTAAAAGTAAATGAATAATTGATAATTACAAAATTTACTTACGCATGAAAATAAAATATTTATTTGATAGAATAATTACTTTTCCGTTTGATATTTTACACATCAAACGGAGTATAGAACAGAGTAAGTTCCTCTCCGCTAAGATATTGCACCGCATGAACATGACAGACGAGCAAAAAATACTCGCTAATTTGCAACTATCCGAGTTTAAAGTTTTTTCGCAATGGGGAGATGATGGAATAATTCAATTTCTAATTGATTACTTAGAGATTAAAAATCAGCAATTTATAGAGTTCGGAGTAGAAAACTACCGAGAAGCAAATACCAGATATTTACTCATGAACAATAACTGGCGAGGACTAATTTTTGATGCCTCGCCAAAAAATATCAGAACTATCAAAAATGACGAAATATACTGGAAACACGAACTCACAGCTGTACAAGCATTTATAACCCAAGAAAATATTAACGACTTAATTTTAGAAAATGATTTCTCCGGCGAAATAGGACTGCTACACATAGACATAGATGGAAACGACTACTGGATATGGAATCAAATAACTGCGGTAAACCCTATTATTGTTATCATGGAGTACAATAGCGTCTTTGGAATAGATTATCCATGGACTATTCCATATCATCCAAAATTCTTTCGCACTGATTATCACCACAGTAATTTATATTTTGGAGCATCATTACTTGCACTTTGCGACATGGCAGAAACAAAAGGTTACAGCTTTGTTGCCTGCAATTCTAACGGAAACAATGCTTACTTCGTTAAAAAAACACATCTCAAAGACTTAAAACCACTAACGCCACAACAAGGTTTTGTAAATTCTAAAATACGAGAAAGCCGAAACCTCAAAAAAAATCTTACTTTTATATCAGGAAAACAACGAATCCTACAACTAAAAGGAATGAAAATATACAACACCCGAACAAAAAGCATGGATATTATTTGATAGTCAGCGGCAAGGATTTTTTGAGATGGTACGTTTAGTAAATTATAAATTAAGAATTATAATTTATAATTTACTAAACTACTTGGAACTGTAATTTTTCCAGTGATAATACTTATCCTAATTTATATGAAAATATTAAACCATATAAGGCATATAATGCTTATATGTTCTTATATGCCTTATATGGTTCAAAAAATTTATCACTTAAAAATTTACACTACCAACTACTTTTAAGCGGTTATGAAAGATGCCAAATTATTGTTTTAAAAATTCATATTCATATACTTTTGGTTCAATTTTTTGAGACAAAAATTTTAGTTTGTCTCTTAAATTGGCAATAAGATTTGTATAAGTTTCGTCTTCACTTTTGCTGTTCATTCTGCCATTT
>DYQJ01000049.1 GCA_020719345.1 Draconibacterium orientale
AAATAAAATAAATAGCGTGTTTAGTCACCATTATTTTACGCTATCAAATTTTTAATGAAGGTACCACCTATTAATTTATTTTTTATCTTTGCATCATAAAAAATATAACATGTTTAATATTAAAAAAATATTTTATTATGAATACGAACAAATTTTTTATAGGGATTTTATTTACTTGTTTGATTTTTTTATTTTCTATGGCTTGTCAAAATAGCGATGGAAATTTATTAGCTAAAAACGAAGACTCTATAGTAATAAACAAGCCAAATGAAAGTTTTAATGTTAAAAAGTACTATGATGGTGCTGGTAATCAAATAGGTTATGACTCGGTTTATACTTATTCGTACAGCTACTCAGGTTCCGGACAGATGCCTAAGGAGATAGATAGTATTTTTAATAGTTTGCAGAATAATTTTTACATGCCTAATTTTGAGATGTTTTTTTCGCCGGAAGGATTAAAATTTGATGACCAGTTCTTCAGTAATCCTTACGGAGTATTTCCTAATATGCAAAATTCAGGTTTTGATATGGATGCGATAATTCAAAAGCATCAGATGGAGATGGAGCGAATGCAAAAAATGATGGATTCTATAAGAAATTTAAAAATAGAGAACAAGCCACAAAAGTCAAATACTAAAACTTATACAATGTAATTTTCTTGAAAAAAGAACTCCAAAGAATTAAATTTTTATTCTTTGGAGTTTTTTATTAATACAAAAGTGGTATTTCAAAAATTAGAATTTCATTTCTGCCATTCGTCTGTAAGTGTTGTATCTCCATTTAGCATTGTTTTCGGCTGCTACGAATAATTCTTCAGCTTGTTTAGGGAAGCTGCGTGCTAATGTAGTGTATCTTACCTCTGACATTAAGAAGTCTCTAAATTTAGAGAAGTCTGGTTCTTTGCTGTCTATTTTGAAAGGATTTTTACCTTCTTTTTCTAAATCAGGATTGTAACGGAAAAGAGTCCAGTATCCAGCTTTTACTGCGTTGTCTTCTTGTTCTATAGTTTTTCCCATACCGGCATTTATTCCGTGTGCGATGCAAGGAGCATAAGCAATAATAATAGAAGGTCCGTCAAAAGCTTCGGCTTCTTTAACTACTCTAAAATATTGACTGTAGTCGGCTCCGAGAGCAACTTGTGCTACATATACGTATCCGTAGGACATAGCCATTACTCCGAGGTCTTTTTTTCGTATTTGTTTACCTGCTGACGCAAATTTAGCAACTGCTCCAACTGGTGTAGATTTAGAAGATTGTCCTCCGGTGTTTGAATATACTTCGGTATCTAAAACGAGAAGATTAATATTTTCACCTGATGCAAGTACGTGGTCAAGTCCGCCGTATCCGATGTCATACGCCCATCCGTCTCCACCAAATACCCACATTGATTTTTTAATCAAATATTGTTTTAAGTTGAGAACTTCTGTGGCAAGTTTAGAAGCATCTTTTTCTAATAGCGGGATTAATTTAGCGCTAGCTTCTTCAGATTTAGAAGCGTTGTTCTTGTTTTCTATCCAGAATTTGCATGCTTCTTTAAGTTCGGTAGCATGTTCTCCGGCAGCAATTTCATTAAGTTTAATTTCTATTCTATTTCGTAAGCTGTTTACTCCGAGAGTCATACCGAGTCCGTATTCGGCATTGTCTTCAAATAAAGAGTTTGCCCAAGCTGGACCTTTACCGTGTTTATTTGCACGATATGGAGTAGCCGGAGCCGAGCCACCATATATAGAAGAGCAACCTGTAGCATTTGCAATCATCATACGGTCACCGAATAATTGGGTAATGAGTTTTATGTATGGAGTTTCACCGCATCCTGCACATGCACCAGAGAACTCAAATAAAGGTTGAGCAAATTGGCTGTTTTTGAAGGTTTTAAATTTATCTAATTTTTCTTCTTTATAACCAACTTTGTCATTCATATAAGTCCAACGGTCTTTTTCAGCAAGTTGTGTTTCAAACTGCTTCATTTCGAGGGCTTTAGTTTTTGAAGGGCAAATATCGGCACAGTTTCCGCAGCCGGTGCAATCGAGTAAGCTTACTTGTATTCTAAAATTAAGTCCGGCAAATTCTTTACCTACTGCCTTCAAAGTTTCAGTTCCTTCCGGAGCATTATCTTTTTCTTGGTCAGTTAGTAAGAATGGACGAATTGCTGCATGTGGACAAACAAGCGCACATTGGTTACATTGAATACAATTGCTTCCTATCCATTCTGGAGTGAATACTGCAATACCTCGTTTTTCGTATTCGGTAGTTCCGCAAGGCAATGTTCCGTCTTCGCGTCCGTTAAAAGCACTTACTGGTAGTTCGTCACCTTTTAGAGCATTTATAGGGTACATTACATCTTTAATGAAAGCTGGAACATTTTGATTCAAATTAGATTTGTTTTCCGGAACAATATTTTTCCATTCTGTAGGTATTTCAACTTTTAACACAGCTTCTCCTGCGTCTATTGCGCTATTGTTCATCTTAACTACATTTTCGCCTTTCTTTCCAAAAGATTTTTGTACTGCATATTTCATTTCTTTTACAGCGAGTTCGTAAGGAATAACTTCTGATATTTTAAAGAAAGCGGCTTGCATGATTGTATTAGTTCGGTTTCCGAGTCCTATTTCTTCAGCTATGCGAGTAGCATTGATAATGTAGAATTGAATATCGTTTTCTGCCATGTATTTTTTATAGCTGTCCGGCAATATTCGTTTGGTTTCGTCTTCATCATATAAGCTGTTAAGTAAGAATTTGCCGCCTTTTTTTAGACCTTTAAGCATATCATATTTTTCAAGATATTGAGTGACATGGCATGCAACAAAGTCTGGAGTATTTACTAAGTATGTAGAGCGAATAGGTTTGTCTCCGAAACGAAGATGTGAAGTGGTTATCCCGCCTGATTTTTTGGAGTCATAAGCGAAATAAGCTTGACAATATTTGTCGGTGGTGTCTCCGATGATTTTGATAGAGTTCTTGTTAGCACCTACAGTTCCGTCAGAGCCGAGTCCATAGAACTTACCTTGGAATGTTCCTGCTGGCGCGAGGTCAATTTCCTGTATCATAGGTAATGATTCAAAAGTAACATCGTCTATTATACCTACCGAGAATTTATTTTTTGGTTCGGCTAACTTCATATTTTCAAATACCGAGATAACCATTGCAGGAGTAGTATCTTTTGAGCTAAGCCCATATCTACCACTCAAAATTGTAGGACGTGATGTGCATTCGTATAGAACTTCTTTAATATCAAGATACAAAGGTTCTCCGGTAGTTCCCGGTTCTTTAGTGCGGTCTAATACAGTTATTTTTTTAACGGTTTTAGGTAACACATCAATGAAATATTTAGCGGAGAATGGTCTGTATAAGTGGACAGTCAAAAGTCCGACTTTTTCGCCTTTGCTCATCAAATAGTCAATAACTTCTTTAGTAGGGTCAGTTATTGAACCCATTGCAATAATTATATTTTCAGCATCTTGACAACCATAGTAAGTAAAAGGTTTGTATTCTCTGCCTGTTAGCGTGCTAATTTCTTTCATATAATCTGCAACGATGTTTGCTACAGGGGTATAGAATTTATTAACGGCTTCTTTAGCTTGGAAGAAGATGTCTGGGTTTTGTGCTGTTCCGCGGGTTACCGGATGTTCAGGATTCAATGCGTTGTCACGAAAACGTTGTAATGCTTCATAATCAATAAGTTTAGCATATTGGTCTTCGTGTAAAATTTCTACTTTTTGTATTTCGTGAGAAGTACGGAAGCCGTCGAAGAAGTGTAAGAAAGGTATTCTTGATTTTATAGCGGCTAAGTGTGCTACTGCTGCTAAGTCCATAGTTTCTTGTACGCTTCCGCTTGCGAGTAGTGCAAATCCGGTTTGACGGGTTGCATATATGTCGCTGTGGTCACCAAAGATAGATAGCGCGTGAGCAGCTACTGTTCTGGCACTTACGTGAAATACTGCGGGCAATAATTCACCTGCCATTTTATACATATTTGGAATCATCAATAATAAACCTTGCGAGGCAGTATATGTAGATGTCAATGCTCCTGCTTGTAGTGAACCATGCACTGCTCCTGCAGCGCCTCCTTCAGATTGCATTTCTACTACTTTAACTGTTTCTCCGAAGATATTTTTTCTGCCTTTTGCTGACCATTCGTCAACATTTTCAGCCATATTAGAGGACGGGGTTATAGGGTAAATAGCTGCTACTTCACTAAACATATAAGCTATTCTTGAAGCGGCTTCATTACCATCGCATACCATAAAATTCTTTGCCATAATTATTTTTAAGATTAAATAAAATATTTATTTTTTGCAAATATAATTTTTTTATACCAAAAAAAGTAATATTTCTTTTTTTTATAAAAAAAATTATTCTTTAAAAATATATTTTCCATTTTTATCTACCGAAAAAGATAATTCTTTTTTAGAAGTGTTAAATTTGTCGTAACCTGTTTTTATATTGTCCCAGAAGTCAAGAAGTGTTTGATTAGTAGAATGTTCTTTTTTTAGCAGTTTCATTTTGTCATCGGTCATCTTAGTAGGAAATATATATACCGGAATGTTCGTTTGTCCGGAGTTTTTAGCTTCTACACAAATAATGTATAATTCTTTTATTTTTTCGTCTGTTATGGGTATGCAACCGATAGAAGCACAGGCACCGTGCATAAATATATCACTTCCGAGATTTCCCTTCGTTCCTAAAATGCGGTCTGATGCGTTAGGATAATTTATTCCCAGAGACAGATAGAAGCTGCTTGTAGGATTAAAACGGTCTATGTAGTAAAACCCTTCAGGAACTTGTAAATCACCTTGTTGTCGTTTTGGTCCAAGCGAGCCACTGAGCATACAAAAGTCGTATTCTAATAAATAAATGTATTTAGTAGAGTCTTTTGATTTTATCCATACTTCTAATTTTCCTTCTTCTTTGTATCCTACGATTAAAACTTTGTATTCCGAGTTTTTTATACCTATCTTATTTAGTTTTTCGGACAAAGGTTTTTCGGCGGCTTCGTAAGCTTCTCTTACTCTGGAATATAATTTTTGCTCGGTTTTGAAATTTTGAGCGCACATGCTATTGTAAAGCATTATAAACAAAAGATTTAAGATTAAGATATTTGTTTTCATTATTATAAGATTAAAATTGTTTATTATTTAAAGTTGTTTTTAAACGCAAAGATAAAATATATATTTTTTTTTTTATAAAAAAATCAAAAAAAAAAAAAGTAAAATAAAAAATATTATATTTGCACAAAAGCTTTTATAAAAACATATTAATAACACATAAAATGGAAATAAAAAAATCGGATGGAAAGGTTAGAGTTGTAGAAGGATACAGATTTGCTGTACCGAAGGCACCAGCTTCTAAATATAAAACAAGTTCGTTCTCCAGCGAAGAATTGCCTGCAAAAGTTGATTTGCGAAATTATATGACTAATATAGAAAATCAAGGTAAACTAAGCAGTTGCACCGCCAATGCCACAGTAGGCGCTTATGAATATCTGGTAAAAAGACATAATGATGAAGATTATGATGTCAGTCGGTTGTTCGTATATTATAATGGAAGAGCATTAAGTGACTCGGCTTCTAAAGATTCCGGATTAGCTGTATGCAATGCGATAGAATCATTAAAACTATATGGCGCCTGCTCGGAAACTACATGGCCTTACAATGCAGATAAAGTTAATACAAAACCAAGTAAGGAGGCATATACTGAAGCCAAAAAATTCCTCGTGGACAATTATGAATCTGTGGAAACAGACATTTATGCATGGAAACACTGTCTGGCAGAAGGATATCCTATTATTTTTGCGCTTTATTTGTTCGACTCTTTTGATTATCAAAAGAAAAAAGGAATGGTGCCGATTCCTACAAAATTAGAAACAGCTCGCAAATCGCACTCAGGACATGCAATGCTTTGCGTAGGATATTCAGACAAAGATAAATTATTTATTGTTAGAAATTCATGGGGCAAAAACTGGGGAGATAACGGTTACTGTTATATTCCATACAGCTATATAATGAACTCGGAATATAATTATAATGACTCTTGGATTATCAAGAAATTAGATAACCTCAATTTAATAGATTCTAAAACATCGTGGGGAGATGACCAATCTATATTGCAAGACGAAACCACTGAATTTAATAAAATGTCAGACGAAGATTACAACAATATGATAGACGACATGGGAGACTATCACATAGAATTACGTCTGGCACAAATATTTTTAATCACAGCCGGAGCTGATGGAGACATCAGTGAAGAAGAATTAAGTGTACTTACAGATTATTTAACAAAATTTATGAATATGTTAGGAATAACGGATGTTTCACCAGATAAAGTACTCAAACGTGCTACAAAAATAATAGGCAACTCGGATTTAGCAAGCGAAACGTTGGAAATATTTAATAATTATTTCTCTAAAGAACTTTTAGCACTAATAATAAGAGATTTACAAGAAATAGCTAATTCAGACGAAACAGCTACAGAAGAAGAAAATTTTATTAACGCAGTAGTTAGTGCTTGGCAAATAGAAGAATCATCGGAAGAAGATAGTGAAGAGGAAGAAGAAGATTATGAAGAAGATTATGAAGAAGAAGATGATGATGAAGAAGAAGACGACGACGATGACGATGAAGAAGACGATGACGACGACGATGACGATGATGACGACGATGATGACGACGATGATGACGACGATGACGATGATGACGACGACGATGATGACGATGATGACGATGATGACGACGATGACGATGATGACGACGACGATGATGATGATGATGACGACGACGATGATGATGATGATGAAGATGAAGACGATGATGACGACGATGATGATGACGACGATGATGATGACGATGACGACGAAGATGATGACGATGACGACTATGATGATGACGATGACGATGATGATGACGATGACGACGAAGATGATGACGACTATGATGATGACGATGACGACTATGATGATGACGATGACGATGATGATGAAGATGAAGACGAAGATGACGACGAAGACGAAGACGACGACGATGATGACGACGATGATGATGACGACGATGATGATGACGATGACGACGATGATGATGACGACTATGATGATGACGATGACGACTATGATGACGACTATGATGATGACGATGATGACGATGACGACGAAGATGAAGATGAAGACGATGATGAAGATGAAGACGAAGATGAAGACGAAGATGAAGACGAAGATGAAGACGAAGACGAAGACGAAGACGAAGATGAAGACGAAGATGAAGACGAAGATGAGGATGAAGACGAAGATGAGGATGAAGACGAAGATGAGGATGAAGATGAGGATGAAGACGAAGATGAGGATGAAGATGAGGATGAAGACGAAGATGAAGATGACGATGAAGAATAAAAATTTCTTAAAAAATATATACTTACAGAATGTCTCCGGTTTGAAGCCGGAGATTTTTTTATTATAATAGCGTAGTTAATTTGTTTTAATATACGAATTTAATATTTCAATATATTGTTGTACAATTCTTGTCCATGTAAATTGTTGTGCGGTGCGGAGTGCATTGCGAGAAAGACCGATAAGTTGTTCGGTATTTAAAGAAATCTGTTTTAAAATTTCGTACAATTCTATATAATTTCCTGTATTAAAAATGAATCCATTATCTTTATTTACAAGTTCTTCGGTGCCGCCTACGTTAGTTACTATCGGAACATTTGCAGATGCCATTGCTTCTAACAGCGCATTGCTCATACCCTCATTGTAAGATGGCAATACAAATATTTGTGCAAGTTGATAATATTTAATTATTTCTTGACGAGAGATATAACTAAGAAAAAAAATGTTTTCAGTCAAATTAAGTTGTTCCGTAAGATGAATATAATTTTGTTTTTCGTCGCCATCACCTATCATAAATACTTGAAAATTAATATTTTCGCTTTTTAGTTTATGTATTGCTTTAATCAAGATTTCTTGTCCTTTTCGTTTTATTAGTCTTGCGGGACAAATAATTTTAAGTGGATTTTCTATAGTTAAAGTCTCTTGTTTTGGGTGGAACTTGGCTGTATCTACTCCATTGTGAATAATATTAACATTCAATTTAGGTAAAATATTTAATATCATTTCTTTTTCTGTTTTGCATTTAGCAATTAAACAGCTCGCTTTGCGCCAGATAATTTTTATTATCGGGGTAATAATTTTGTACAAATATTTGTATCTTTCTTCAAAATTAGGAATATCTGGTCCTCCTACTCGGACTATGTATTTTAAGTTATAACAAAGAAACATTAGCAGTGCAACAAATCCTGCGGGTATTGAACTCCAAGCAAAAACAATGTCGTATTTATTTATTTTATTTAGTTTTCGCGCCAGCCAAAAAGCTTTGAGAGTATATTTTATAAGTTCCAGATTGGAAGAATGATGTATATTTTTGTTATTTACCGGCACTTTATAAATATTTATTCGGTCGGCAAATTCTGTTTTTTCGGCGTTGTTATGTATTGCGGAGGTTATTAGGTCTATTATAATGTTCGGGTTTGATTTTAATTGATTAAATATTTCATTATTAACAGTTCCGGTTCCTCCGCCTAGCGGAGGAAACTCATTGTTTAACATTAATATTTTCAAGTTCTTACTTTTTTAGTGCGAATTTAAAATATGTTCAATATTATGAAAGATAGAAGGACTTTGTGACCAGTAGTCCCATACGACATTTGAATTTGGCTGTATTATCCATGTTCCTTGGAATGTGTAATCTGGTGAGAATACTCGTATAATAATTTCGCCTCCTAAGAATTTCCAGTGTCTACCGTCTGCGTATATATGCTCTATGCCTTGTCCATATCTTGTTTTGATATGAAATTGGTCTTCGGGCTTATCCCATGATTTGTCGGTTATGAGTTGCAATATTTGATATTTGTTTCCGGAAGGCAAATATCCTTGATTAGCTGCTATTCCTGAGTCGTTAGGTAATCCAAATGTTAGACAGTGTGGATATCTTTTGGCAAGATTGTAGAGTTCATTGTTTCGGCTTTCTTCGTGATGCAAAGTAGCAAGGACATTGTTTATCAAGCTGTATGGCTCGTGGTATCCTTCGTAATTGGCATCTGCGAGTTGCATTGCTCCTGCCGAGAATCCGACAGTCAATTTTCCTTCGCGCTGACGTTTGTGGAATAGTTCTTTTATCATACGATAATCTCCTCCTGCTATGACTCCGAGATTGTTCATTTGTTCAAAACCGGTAGTTGTTCTGCCTCCGCCGAGTATAACTACTTGATAATTACTAATTTTCTCAAATAATATTTCTACGGCTTCCTTAGTGACCTCCTGATTGTAATGAAAAACTTCGTGATGCAGTCCGTATTGTTCAAACTGTTGGAAGTACCATTTAAAAGTGTTGTAAGAATATTCTTGGTCGTTTTGTTTAACCATTGAAAGTGGCAAATAGATAATTGTTTTATTATCATGACTTTCAAGCGCTCTGTCAATTATCCACTGGCGGTGCAAGTATTCGCATCTGTCGTGTGAGCTGTAAATTAAAGCTGTGGGTTTAATCATTTTTATTTATTTTTTAAAATTTACAAAATTAAGACAAAAGTATATTTTTTTATTAAAATAACGCTTCACATTAAAAAATTTATTTTTTGTGGATGAATATTTACATTAATAGGTGTGACTCCTATATATTCACCGTCCATTTCGACGGGATATCTTTGCTCGTTTTTAGCGATGAGTTGACATTTAGTGGCACTTTTATAATGTACTTCTTTATGCGAAATATATTTAAGTTTTCTCAGAGTAGGCAGATATTTAATAAACTCAAAAACGGTTACTTTACCTACGATGACAATATTTAATTTGCCGTTTGTGACATCTGCATGTGGTGCTACTCCGAGTCCACCGCCCATATATTTTCCGTTAGCAAAACAAACGCTGACAACTTTGCCTTGATAATCAAAGTTGTCTGTCTTTAAAATAATGTCTTGATGTTTGTAACCTAGAAAAGCTTTGATGGTAGCTAATATAAATGTAAGTGTGGCGCCCAGATATTTTGAGCTACCATTGACATATTTTACCGTTTGCGCGCCCACTCCTATTTGCGAAATGTTATTAAAATATCTATATTTAATTTGTCCGTTTAAGTCGGTATATTCTACTTCTCCTACGTCTATAAGCGAGTATTTTTCTTGTTTGATAAGGAGATGCAAATCTTCTATAGATTTGGTTATTTTCAAGCTACGTGCAAAATCATTACCTGTTCCAGAGGGAAGCAATCCCAAGATAACTTTTTTATTGTGAGATTTATTTGCTATCAAGTAACCATTAATTACTTCATTGGTAGTACCGTCTCCGCCTATTGCGATTAAATAGTCAGTTTCTTTTTCGGTAGCTTTTTGCGACAGTTCGATAGCGTGTCCATGATATTCAGAAAAAAGAAAATCTATAACATATTCATTACCAAATAATTCATTGATTTGTTGGTAAATTTTGTGTTTATGTTTAAGCTTTCCATTTACAATAAAAGTAAGTTTTTTGAGCATAAAAATATCTTTAATTAATTAAACTTGCAAAGTTCTATTTTGTGTCCGTCATATATTGCATACGTAAAATTTTTTATCCAGTCGCCAAGACAGATAAACGTAGAGCTGTCGTTTAGTTGGTAATTGATGGCTAAGTGTCGGTGTCCAAAAATAAAAAAGTCGTAATGTTTAATTTTCAACATATTGCGGGAGTGTATTACGAGCCACTCGTCTTCGTGCTTGTATGTAGGGTCTTTTTTGTACTCTTTACTCTTTTCAGACCATTTTTTTGCTATCTTTACGGCAAAATTCGGATGTAGTCTTGCAAAAGCCCACTGAAATAATTGATTAGTAAAAATCTTTTTCAAGACTTTGAAGCTGTTGTCCTTAGGTCCAAGTCCGTCTCCATGTGCGAGATAGAATTTTTTGCCGTAAATCTCCATCTCTTGTGGGGTTCGTAAAATCTCCATTCCGAGCTCGGTTTGCAAATAATTGTAAGTCCAGATGTCATGGTTGCCGGTGAAAAAGAATATTTTTATTCCGCTATCGGATAGTTCGGCGAGTTTTCCTAAGAAACGGGTAAAACCTGCGGGAACTACTGTTTTCCATTCATGCCAAAAGTCAAAGATGTCGCCCATGAGATAAATTGTCTCTGCATCATTCCGTATTTCATTTAACCATTTGATAATAAGTCGTTCACGTTCTAAACTTTTGTGGTGTCCGCCAAGTCCGAGATGAAAATCAGAAGCAAAATATGTTTTTTTCATGGTTTAATAATAAAAAATCTTTGCAATTTTAATGATACTGACAATAAAATTGCAAAGACAAAAATAAGAGATTATATTGGTTTATTTACTTGATAACTATTTTGTGTTCGGAAACACTTGTGCCGTTAATAACTTTTACAATATATATACCGGCTCGGTAATTAGCGGTATTTATTGTTACGTTGTCAGATTCAAGAGTGTTGTTGTACAAAATTTGTCCTGACAAATTATAAATCACAACATTTGCATCTTTTTGTGCTACTACATTGATATAATCTTTAGCCGGGTTCGGATAGATTTTAACATTGTTAGTTGCTACATTTTGAATGCTATTAGGATCTTCTTTGGTAGTAAATGATATAGTCGTTGTTGGAACTTTTACTCCTTTTTCCGATCTTACATCATGAAGGGTTATATAATAAGTAGTATTATACATTAATCCGGCAGGAGTAATGTTAAATTGAGCTTTAGTCAAGCTGATACTTCCTGTAAAAGGAACATTAGTTGCTGCGGCATCAGTGAAAGTTATTAAATTGACTACGTCTGAATTAACGATAGTACTTCCATTTAATTTGGTAAGTTTCAAATCAGAGAATAATTTAATAGATTGAGTTAATTCTACATTAATGCTTAGGTCTATCGGAGTAGAAGTTATAGTAGGAGTTTTTCCTTCAGTAATGAAGAATGAAGATACCGTAGTTATTGCTACATCAGAATTATTTTCAAATTTATCACCGGCTAAGTCAATATTATATCCCCATGAGTTTTCAAGATAATCTAATAAAGTTATGGTAACTATGTTATTTTCAGCATTTATTGTAGCAGTATAATCTAAGTTAGCTTTACCTGCTGCATCTCCTATGGTTATAGCTTGTTTTATGTCGGCTTCAGTTATTTGAGAATTGTCAATATTTCTAACAGCATCCGAGAAATTGACTGTGATTGTCGGTTTCATATTATCTACAGTAGAAAAAATATTAGGAAGAATAACTGCGGTGCTTGTCATAGCTTGTCCGGTTAGCCATAAATAGCTTCTTCGGATTATTTCTACTCGGGTAGCTTGATTTTTTGCCATACTTGGGTCAAATCCGAAATAAACAACTTTATAACCTTTATCAGCATCTTCATATCTTACAGCAGATGATTTATCAATGTCGTTATTGTAAAAGAAAACAGAAACAGCTTCACCGAGTGGAGATATTTCATCCGGATACATATTGTCTGCTCCATATATAGGGAGGATATCAGAAGATTGTATAGTGCCAAAAATTGGGTCAGCAGCATTAGGAGTTGCTAATTTGTTGGTTTCGTCTCCATCATTTTTATAATCTGCATGTAAATATTTAGTAAAAAAATCTTGAGTAGTAGCATTACCATAATCTTCAGACCATACTTCCCAACCTATATCTTGTCCTGCCAAGAATAATTTTCCACCGTTGTCAAGATATGTAGTAAAATAATTAACAATGTCTGCTGTTACCGAAGGCGAAGTCCAGCCCACATTAAAGAAGATTGTATTAAAATCAATAGGATTTTTTGCTGCCGCTAATAAAAATTGTGTCATATTCATTCTCGCTAATTGTTCGCTTCCTGCTAATGTCATTCCTTCGGCATAATGAATAACAAAATCTTCAGGTGAGCCGCCATCCCATTCGCCAGCATTGTTTAAAATCAAATCTTCTATATTAGCATAAACGTAGAACTTTTGTGACACAGGAGCATTTTCTGGATGTTCAAGTGATTGTATCGTTAAAATATAAGTTGCTACACCTGCACTTGTGCCTGGGGTCACATTTAAAGATGCAAGATTTATGTCTTTTTTTAAGGATACTGTTACAGATTCGCCGGTAGTGTTTGCGATAGTAAAAGATGATGTCCAGTCTTCTGGTTCGTCAATTTTTGTTAAAGTGACTGTAAATTGGCTGTTTTCAGAAAGATAGTTATTTACATCAAAGGTAAATTCGGAATTAGCATCTGGCTGACCTTTCAAAATGAAGTCGCTTATATTAGTGAACGAAGAGGTAACTAATGTATTTCCGCCTATTGCTTCTACTACTGCGCCACTGTAAATTTCTTGGTGTGTTTCAGATACAAAAACTGCTATTTCACAATTTTCTACCACACATTCTACTCCGAGAAAATCTGCCGGTACGGTATAAACATATTGTTTTTGTATAAAAGTTCCGGCAGTAGTAGTTGTAATTTCTGCGCCCCATTGTCCGGTAATCAAATCTCTTAGCATGTGATTATGCTCATAATTAGTAATACTGCTTGAACCACTTCTTTGAGGACCAATAATTTTATTTTGCAATAAAGCAACATTAAGATAATTTTTTAATTCTGGACTGTTACTTGTGTAATAAAGCTCTACGTCTATTGTAAGCTCACGAGTTGCTTCATTGTAATTGCTTGATACACCAACATTTACCGGAGAAATATCCTGCATAATAGTTTCTACTGCACCTTCCCATGAGCCGCGGCTGAGGGCAGTTGCTGTTTCTGTGGAAGAAAACAAATGACGATTGACAGTTCCCGAAGGATAACCTGTTAGTTCGGACAAATCTGCAAGTGGCTCACCAAATTCTGTTCTATAATCCGGTTCTCCTACCCCAGGAATAGCAAAACTTCCGGCATGAACATTAATCAACACTACACGATACGGATTGTCTTCCATTATTTGTTTGGCTATGACGTGTCCCTCTGGACAATACGGGCAGTGAAAACCGGTATATTCCTCCAGCACTGCGTTTTTATACGACTCCAATGTTGACACATACGTTTGTGCAAACATAGACGAAACCAGCATGATAATCATGCTAAATGTAAAAAGAACTCTTTTCATGTTAAAAAAATTTAATTTGTTATTATTTCAATGCAAATAAAGTAAATATTATTTTTTAAATCAATTTTTTAATTATTTTTTTTTTTTTTTTTATAATTTTATTCCGAGCAGAGTGATGTCATCGCGTTGCTCTTCGTGGTGCATCCATCCTTCTATGGCTTTGTTGTAAATTTCGCCTTGCTCGGTCATGGATTTATTAATATTTTGGTATATCAGTTCGGACAATTGCTGTGAGCCAAAACGTTTGCGGTCTTTATTGTTCTGGTCAGTGTAACCGTCAGAACTCAGGAAGATGGCGCCGCCGTTGTCAAAGATTATCTCGTTAGAAATGTATTCTTCTACGTTCTGTTTTCTTTGAGTTCCACCTATAGATTTGCGATTAGCTTTGATAGTTTCTATTTCCGTATATCCTGTTTTATAGACTAATAAAGGTCTTTTGGCGCCTGTGTAGTGAACAATTTTTTTGTCCGCAAGTTTTTCTATTCGGCAGAAGCAGACATCCATACCGTCATTGTTTTCAGAGGTTTCTTGTCTTAATGAAACGACAACGTATTTGTGAAGATTGGTTAAAATATCGGCGGTGTTGAAGATTTTTTTGCCGTTGACAATCTCATTCAATAAAGTATTTCCTATCATACTCATAAATGCGCCGGGAACTCCATGTCCTGTGCAATCTATATCAGCGATGAAGTGATAGTTTTCTATGTGCGAATACCAATAAAAATCACCGGAGACGACGTCTTTTGGTTTGAAAAGAATAAAGTTTTCAAAATACAGGTCAATAATTTCTTTACGTGGCAAGATGGCATATTGAATAGTCTTAGCATATCTGATACTTGATTTGATGGCTTCGGAGTGCAGCTCTATTATCTCTTTTTGCTGATTTATCTGGTGGAAGGAGTCCGCATTTTCTAAGGCAATAGAAGTATAAATGGCTATATTTTGCAACATATTTATGTGGTAGTCAGTGTACGAATTAATTTTAAAACTTTGCACCGAGATGACCCCTATTTTTTTTGTCGCACTGTTTATAGGCAAATAAATAAGCGAATTAGGTATCTCACCTTCCTTCGCATCGGGTTGATTATCAAAATATTTGTTGTATTCTGTAAAAATATTGTTTATCACAATTATTTTCTGACGATTATAACATTTTACCGACAATTGATTTTGATTTTCTAAAGAGTCCGAGTGAAATTTTAGTGTTTGTCCTTTTTCCTTCGCGCCGTCAAATTCTATGGCATTATTTTGTGGATTGTACAGACCTATAGCAAATACAGAGGCATCCATGATGGAGTTTACATTATCATAAACGGTGCTGATAATAGTCTTAATATCAAGACATGCAGTGATTTTTTTCCCTATTTCGCTTAGCAGGTGAACATTGTTATAGGCATTTTCTATGAGTTCATTTTTTTCTATCAGTTCTTCGGCTTGTGCTTGTATTTCTTCTTTTTGTTGCAACAGTTCTTCGTTTTTATCTATTAGTTGGTCATTGATAGTTTGTATTTCTTCTTTTTGTTGTTTGATTTCTATATTTTGTTGGGAGAGTAACATGTTTGCCTTCTTTTTGTTTCGGTACGAATTTAATATAACCAATGCAAGAATAATCATCAGCGAAAAACCGATGATAAATCCATTTCGCACTAATTTTTGTCGTTCTACTTCGGCTTGATGTTCAATTTCTTTCTTTTCTTGTTCTAATGCGAGTTTTTCTTCTTTATAGGCAAATTCTTTAGAGAGGGCTTTTTTCAAGACCTCTTCGCTTCGTAAGCTGTCTAACATTTTGATATACAGACGGTAATTGATAAGTGCTATTTTGTCTTCGCCGAGATTTTCTGCAGCTATATATTTTTCGTATGCGGCGCTTCGTATTTCTATGATATTACTTAGTTCGTTAGCCAAAATCAATGACGAGTCCGCATAAATAAATGCTTTATTATATTTTTTTATAGCGTTATAATACATTGCATATCTGGTATTTAACGAGGTGATGAGGTCTTTGTTTTTTAGTTCTTTAGCTATAATAATCCCCTCGTCTATATATTCTAATACCGAGTCTAATTTATTGATTTTAATATTTATCTCGGCAATCTCACGACATGCGATGGCTATATTTTTTCTGCTTTTTATATTTTTTGCGAGAGCGTAATTTTTTGAATGCCAGAGAATTGCGTTATCAAATTGTTTCATTTCCGAATAGCAGGAGCCAATATTTCCATACGAAAAACACATGCCCACAAAATCTTCGCGCCTCTTTTTTATTTCTATAGACCGATTATAATAATCTATTGCTTTTTCATATTCTTCTTGGTAAAAATAGATGTTGCCGATGTTATTATAATTCATGCCTACTCCCTTGTCATTTTTTATCTTCTCGTTGATAGTTAATGCTTTAAAGTTATTTTCAAGAGCTTTTTCATAATTACCTTGTTCTCTATAAATAGTCGCAAGCGAAGTATAAGTCGTGGCTATAAAAGCCGAGTCATTGACAATAGTATAAAATTCTATAGCTTGATTATAAACACTATCTGCCATTGCATAGTCGCCTATCGCTTTGTAATACAAACCCATATAATATTTAGAATCGCCACAAAACTTGAGATAATTATTCTGTTTAGAATATTTATAAGCCTCATTTACAAGTACATAAAATGTGTCGTAGTTACTTAATTCGTAATAACGAATAGCAATCTCCAATTTTGACTCGGCAATACCTTTGACATAATTAGTGGATAGGGAATTTTTCAATGCCTTATTGATATAAATTATTCCACTATCGGCATTCTTAAAACTCCTATTTATTTTTAACAAAATATGAACATAATTGGTGTCGGATTTAGAAGTGTTGGTTAATAGATTTTTCAAACTGTCAGTATTTTGTGAAATACTTATTTTACACGCAATTATTAATACAAAAAATAATATCGTTCGTTTCATATATCTATTTTTATTTTCCTTCTTTTATTTTGCTAATTTAAAATTTATTTTATTATTTTTATCTAATAAGTTATTTTTTTTATACTTTTGTTTAGAATTTATAACAATTATGACTATAAAGATAGGTTTTGACGCCAAGCGCGCTTTTTTCAATTCCAGTGGACTCGGTAATTATAGTAGAAATATTATTTTCTACTTGTTAAAATATTTTCCCGAAAATGAATATTATTTATTTTCTCCATCGGCAAAGATTAAATATTTTTCGGAAATAAACAATTATATTAACGTTCATAAAGTATTGCCGGATACTTTTTTTTCAAAGTTTTTTTCTAATTTATGGCGAAATAATTTTATTTACAAAGATATAAATAATTGTAAATTAGATGTATATCATGGATTAAGCAATGAACTGCCTTATACGATACCAAAAAATAATTTAAACCGAATATTAACTGTCCATGATTTGATATTTATAAGATATCCAAACTTGTATGGCTTTATTGACCGCAAAATATATGCTAAAAAGATGCTATACAGCACAAAAAATGCGGATACCATAATTGCTATCAGCGAGCAGACCAAACAAGATTTGATGGAATTTATGAATCTTGACCCGAAAAAAATAAAAGTTGTATATCAAGGTTGTAATAATATATTTAAAATTAAATCGCAAGAAGCACAGAAACAAGAAATCGCACGAAAATATAATTTGCCTAAGAACTTTATTTTAAATGTAGGAACGATAGAGCCACGAAAAAATATTTTATCTGTCATAATGACTTTAAACGAACATAAAATAGATGTTCCATTAGTTATCATCGGCAGAAAAACTGATTATTATAATCTTATACAAAAATATATTTTTCAACATAATTTATCTTCGCGAATAATTGTATTAGATAAAATTCCACTCCACGAGCTGCCGATTTTTTATCAGATAGCAGAATGTTTTATCTATCCTTCTATTTTTGAGGGATTTGGAATACCTATAATAGAAGCTATTAACTCAGGAACACCTGTTATAACAAACAAATTCGGCTGTTTTAAAGAAGCGGCAGGCGAGAACTCAATTTTTGTAGACCCCGATAATCATAAAGAAATAGCTGAAGCGATAAATATTTTATTAACAGATAGTCACCTTCGTAAAACTATTATTTCAAAAAGTTATGAGTATGTTAAAAAATTTGATGACCACATAATAGCCGACAATTTGATGACGATTTATAAAAATACTTAACTCTGCCAATGTAGGAATCAGAATTTAAACCAGAATTTTCAGGATTCTCAACCCTGCCAGCGTGAAAAAACGCTGGCAGGGCTTGGGGGATTTTTTTTAGTCCCGTTAGGGACAAGATATGGGTAGCTTGGGGGATTTGTTTTCTACCAATATTTAATCCCTAACGGGATTTTTTTTAGTCCCGTTAGGGACAAGATATGGGTAGCTTGGGGGATTTGTTTTCTACCAATATTTAATCCCTACCGGGATTTTTTTTAGTCCCGTTAGGGACAAGATATGGGTAGCTTGGGGGATTTGTTTTCTACCAATATTTAATCCCTAACGGGATTTTTTTTAGTCCCGTTAGGGACAAGATATGGGTAGCTTGGGGGATTTGT
>DYQJ01000282.1 GCA_020719345.1 Draconibacterium orientale
TACTATTTTTGGGCTTTTTACAAGAAAGTCACCATTTTTTTACGTTATCAAATATAAGTAGTACAGGAATATTAAGCGGAACACCTGCAAATATTAACGTAGGAGCAAATCATGTTATTATCAAAGTAACAGACGGTACAGATGCTGTATATCAAGAGTTTAACATACTTGTAGAACACGAGTATTATAATAAGATAAACAATATCAATTCGCCAAGTGAATGTAAAATATATCCAAACCCTTCTAATGACATATTTAATATAAGTGTAGAAAATAGTAACGAAAAAATTAGAAGCATCGTAGTTTATAATCAATTAGGTATGCTTGTGCTAAGTGATGATTATGAAAAAGCCGAAAACTCCGTTCAAATAAATCTACAAAACAATGCAAACGGTTATTATTTTGTAAAAATAAAAACCAATTTGGGAATATCAGTTAAAAAGATTTTGAAACAATAACTCTCTTATAAAAAGCCAACTATAAAAAGTTGGCTTTTTTTTGTATCTTTCATAAATGCTTAAAAGTAGTTGACACTTTTTCTCTGCGAAACTTTGCGAATAACTTTGCGAAACTCTGCGAGAAACTTTCTATCAAAAATTATCCTACCAAAACTTGATATAAACTATCCGTTGCTAAATATTGTTCGGAAATATATTTTATTCGGTCGGGAGTGATATTTTTTACGGTGGATATCAAATCTTCATAGTACTCATAACCTAAATTATGTTCTAATATATTTCTAAATACCGAAGATAAGGCAAAAGCGCCATCTATTCCGCGTAAAATCTCGCCCATCAAATAGTTTTTTACTCTTGTAAGCTCCGATTCCTCTACAAATTTAGTCCTTAAAATCTCCACCTCTTTAATTATTTCCGCAACCGCTTGCTCTCGCACCTCTTTTTTGACTTCCGAAACAATCACAAAATACCCCGTCTTTTCAAGTGAGACAAGTCCGGAGCCAATGCTATAGGTATATCCTTTGTCCTCACGAATGTTGCTCATCAGACGTGAACCAAAATAACCGCCTAATATAGTGTTTACTACGTATAAACTATTAAAATCGGGATGTTGCATATTTATAGTGCGCTTCCCCATGCGAAGTGCTGTTTGTGACGAAGACGTTTTTGCCTCATAATATTTCTTTTCCGCACTAGATTCAAATTCATATTCCTTTTTCACCGAAGCAAATGATGAATGTGAATCCGAAACTCCAAAATATTTATCTATTATTTTATAGTGCGCATCAGTTATTTTACCTGAGACTATTATTTTACAATTGCTCATCTTATAATAATTTTCATAGAAAGATACTAAATCTTCGCGTCCTACATTATTAAAATCTTCAGACCGATAGCTCATGCCATACGGATGTTGTTTGCCAAAAATCATATTATTAAAGCGGGAGCGTGCTATCTTGTTGTTTTTCTGATTATTAACAATAAACTCCTGATATTTATTTTGCAATAAAATCCTCAAATCCTTCTCCGGAAAAATAGAATTTCTAAGGATATCAGATAAAATATCTAAAACTTCAGCCAGATATTTATTTAATACAAACAGAGTTACACTCGCATTATGTTTGTTAGAGTCATTTTGAATAAAAGCCCCATAGAAATCTAATTTCTCGGCTATCTGTTGCGAACTACTATTATTAGTCCCTTCTAAAAGCATGACATTACAAGTAGAAGCTATCAAATTCTTGTCTTGAAGCCAGCTGCCTGCATCAAAAATGAAATCTATTTTTACCAAATCCTGAGTCCCGGCATTGATAAAAAAAATAGGAACTCCATTACTCAACTGATGAGGGGTAGCACGTATCAACTCTACTTTTTCTATAAAATTATACGCCGGCTGTTCTTTGCGGTCGAAAACAATATTATCGTTCATATTTGCTATTTTTATTTTTTCCAAAGATATAATTTTTTTTACTATTATATATGCTTTTCGTAAAAAAACTAAAAATACTTTTTTATTTTATTTTTAATTTTTATATTTGTGCCATGCTTGAAAAAATAGGCTACGCACATAAAATTGGACAAAATAAAATATTTAAACCCACAAATACATACAGGAGCATAGGTTTTTCTGTGTTGCTATGTAGTGAAAATTTGTCCAACTTTATGTAGTTACTCAAAAAATAGCATAATATTTGATTTATACAGAATAATTATTCATCTTTGAAAAATTAATAACATGGCTTCTATTTTGATATTGAACGATATAAATGATAACTTAGATATTCTTGAAAATAACATCACTGAAATATCAACTAAATTTGTTGTAATGAGAGCAACCAGTCCGAAAGATGCACTATTTCAGACTATAACTGCTAATCCCGATATTATTGTCATCGACGACGAATCGGAAAATATACAGACCGAATCCTTCGTGCAACAAGTAAAATCAAATATGGAGATAGCACAAATCCCGATGGTTATTATCTTGAAAGATAAAGATTTACAACTTATAGAACAATTTAACAAAATGGGAGTAGATGCGTTCTTAAATAAGCCATATTCTAAATTTGAACTCATAACTATTTTTAAATTAATTTTAAAAAGCTTAAATCTCGCCAAACAAAATGCCGATATTAATGACCTCTTAAAAATAATTCAAAAACAAACCACCGAACACATAAAAGTAGAGCAACAATTAGAAACTAAGATGCAATTCTTTAATTCACTGATTAATACCATAAACTCGCCGATATTTTTCAAAAATACTAAAGGAGAATTTATCAGCTGTAACAAAGAATTTAGCAAATACATCGGACTTTATGAACACGACATCATCGGAAGAAAACCACGCGAAATTGTCTCCAAAGACCTCGCAATAAAGTTCCATCAGCACGACATGGATGTCATGCGCAAACGAATTAAAGTCTCCGTAGAAGCACAAATTCTATACTCGGACGGCAAAATGCACGAGATAATCATCACTAAATCACCACTATTTACTACCTCTAAAGAACCCGAAGGTATTATCGGAGTCATAACTGATATAACTAAAGAACGACTAGCTACCGAAAAACTTAAAGAAGCAGAAAAATTAGTAGAAGACGCAGAAAAATTGAAAAATTCTATAATCTCCAACATCACAGGAGATATTATTGTCCCCGCTGAAAATATCTTAAACTTCGTAAAAAAACTTAACAATCCAGACAAAACATTGGAAGAAAAAGGAATTTTTATTGATAAAATATCTTTTTATACTAATGATATTATTAATTATATTAATAATATATTGATTATTACAAACATAGAATCAAGCAAATTTAAAACCCGGATAGAAGATTTTTACGTAGAAGAAATGCTCGCCGAAGTATTTGTTAAAGTCATAGAACTCCGCAAACGTAAAGATAAATTACATATAGAAATAATTTCTGAAAATCTCGCAGGCGAAAATATTTTACTGCGCTCAGATAGAAATCTTATTATGCAAACTTTATTGCATCTATTAGATAACTCATTGAAATTCACTAAACAAGGACATATTAAGTTCGGATACGAAATCTTAAAAGAAAAAAATCTTAAATTTGTTAAATTTTTTGTGGAAGATACAGGGATAGGCATAGAACAATACAGTCAAGATATTATTTTTAAAAAGTTTACTAAATTGCCTTCCACAGAATTCTATCCCGGAGCGGGACTCGGACTTTGTCTGGCTCGTAATTTTGTACAACTTTTATACGGAAGAATCTGGGTCACCTCGTATAAAGACAAAGGCGCTAAATTCTTCTTTACAATACCTTACAGAGAATAAACAAAGACTCTCTAAATAGCACATTTTTCTTTGCGGAAAAATAAAAAATTCCGCAAAGAAAATGGACACTAATTCCCTATTTATACCCAGACAGCAAAAATATCTTTGTCTTCGTGTTTTATTTGCTTATGTATGTATTGTTTTTCGTTTACTCGGAAATCAAAAATAAGTAAGTATCCGATTTTTAAATTTTGACGGTCAAGATAATCTGATAGTTGCTCTAATCCATCCTGATGCGCTTGTTCTCCATGCCATATTTTAATTTCTATGACATATTTTTGTTCTAAATAAGTAATTACGACATCTAATCGTCTTTCTTCGCTTATTTGTGTTTCTTTAAAAGCAAATCCTTGTCCGTTAATTACTGGTTGTATAAAAGCAAGAAACAATAGAGTTCCATGTTTTTCTAAAAATTCTTTATTTTTTCCACTATGATTTTCCTGCATAAATAGTTGAAAACCGAGTAATAATTTATTTATATCAAGTATATTGTTTTTAACATATTTGCCCTCGTAAGCATGCAGCCGATTTGCGGTTTCTGTTTTAGAAATCAAGTAATTATAAATTCGTTGTTCGTATATACGGTTATGTATTTTTACATGATTACCTGATTTGGCAAAAAAACCGAGTGTTATTCCCAAATCTATATCAGGATTATCAAGAT
>DYQJ01000283.1 GCA_020719345.1 Draconibacterium orientale
TAAAATAAATAGCGTGTTTAGTCACCATTATTTTACGCTATCAAATATTTATAAAATTTTGGCAAGTTATAAAACCGCTTCACGTACCAGGTCGGCTGCTTCTTTTAAAGTAATAGCCGATTTAACCTTTAGTCCGGAGTTGTCTATTAGTACTTTTGCTTCCTCGGCATTTGTTCCTTGCAGACGTACTATCACCGGAATAGCGATGTCACCTATTGTTTTATACGCTTCTACCACTCCTTGCGCTACTCTGTCGCATCTGACTATTCCTCCAAAGATATTTAATAAAATGGCTTTTACGTTAGCGTCTTTCAAAATAATTCTAAATCCTGCTTCTACGGTTTGTGCATTTGCCGTTCCGCCTACATCGAGAAAATTAGCTGGGTCTCCTCCTGAGAGTTTTATTATGTCCATCGTAGCCATTGCTAATCCGGCTCCGTTGACCATGCAACCAACATTACCGTCTAATTTGACAAAGTTGAGGTCATATTTTCCGGCTTCCAACTCGGTAGGGTCTTCTTCGGTGATGTCTCGCATTGCGGCAAATTCTTTTTGACGAAACAGGGCATTGTCATCTAATGCTACTTTTGCGTCTGCTGCCAATATTTTATTGTCGGAGGTTTTAAATACAGGATTAATTTCAAACATAGATGCATCAGACTTAATATATGCCTCGTATAATGCAGGCGCAAATTTCAACATTGATTTGTATGCTTCTCCGGTCAAACCGAGATTGAATGCTATTCGGCGAGCTTGAAAAGGCATGAGTCCTGTTAGCGGGTCAATTTCTTCTTTAAAAATATATTCTGGGGTCTGGGCAGCAACAGTCTCTATATCCATTCCCCCTTTGGGTGAGTACATTACTATATTTTTGCTTGTTTGTCGGTTTAACAAAATACTCATATAATATTCGGCTACGTCAATTTTGCCGGCTTCATTAGGATAATATATACTTTGTTCAATCAAAACTTTATGCACCTTTTTCCCTTCGGCGCCGGTTTGATGTGTCACGAGCTGCATGCCTAATATTTGATTAGCATAATTATAGACGTCCTCCAGCGACTTAGCGATCTTCACGCCGCCGCCTTTTCCGCGTCCTCCGGCATGTATTTGCGCTTTAACAGCCCAACTTGTTACTCCGGTCCTTTCTTGTATCTTCTTAGCTGCCTCTACTGCCTCTTCTTTTGTCGTTGCAACTATGCCTTCCGGTACAGGAACTCCAAATTTCCTAAGTATCTGTTTACCTTGATATTCGTGTATATTCATTTTTATATATTTAATTTATTTCTTTTAAATTTATCTTTTGCTAAATTATATTTTTTTTCTTTTGTAAAAAAATTTTTTTCTTATTTTTTAAAAATTAATTTTGTACTTTAAAATAATAGAAATGCGGAAGTTAAAAAATAGCGAGCTAAATAGAATAACATTAGAAGAGTTTAAACAATTACCCAAAACACCATTTGTAGTTGTTCTTGATAATGTAAGAAGTCTTAACAATATAGGGTCAGTTTTTAGAACCTCTGATGCTTTCCGGTTGACCGCCATATATTTGTGTGGTGTCTCGGCTACTCCACCGAATAATGAGATTCATAAGACCGCATTAGACTCCGAATACAGCATGGAGTGGAAATATTTTGACGATACCAAAAGTGCCATCTCCGAGCTGCGAGAAAACAACTATGTGATTGTAGCCATAGAACAAGCCGAAGAGAGTACGATGCTGGACTCTTTTGAAATAGATGCGCAACAAAAATACGCTATTATTTTTGGACACGAGGTAAAAGGAGTTTCGCAAGAAGTGGTAGACATGTCCGATTTCTGTATAGAATTACCACAATTAGGAGTAAAACATTCCTTTAATATCTCCGTCAGTGTGGGAATAGTGCTGTGGGAATTTTTTAATCAATACAAGAAAAAAAAATATAATAAAAAATATTAAAAAAAAATTATTTTTTTGTTAAAAATATATATATTCACGCTTTAAAAAAATTACTAATCTTTAATATTATTTAGATGGAGAAAATATTGTTGTGTTATGCCCCCAAGGGAGGCAACGTAGAAAAAATAGCAAAAAAGTTTTCTTTATTAGTAGGTATTGATAAGATGGACTCGCATCTGATAGAGTCTATAGATGATAATCTAAAAAAGAAAATAGCTACATATAACAAGTTTATTATGGTCATCTCCACTGTTGGTCGTAGTAATTGGGATTCGCACTATACAAAAATCGGCTGGGACTTATTAATTCAGGAACTTAGAGAGATGAACTTAGAAGGTAAGACCATAGCAATAATAGGACTCGGTGACCATCTATTATATCCGGACAACTTCGTGGACTCTATGGGAATTTTGCACGAAGTACTAATAGAGAGAAAAGCAGAATTAGTAGGATATACTTCTACAAAGGGCTACGAATTTAGCAATTCGCTCGCAGTACAGAACGATAATTTTGTAGGACTTGTTATAGACCAAGACAATGAAGGCGAGCTGACAGATTCACGTTTAAAAAATTGGTTTGAACAAATTAAAGATAAATTTGGACTCTAATTTGTAATAAAATAAAAAGATAATATTTTGTTAATAATGGATATAGGTAGCGAATTTTACGAATACATGGTTCAGGATAACGTACTGATTTCTTATGCAGGACAGTTTGATAGTAATTTGTTGTCGGCATTGGCGAGCAATATAGAAAATAATATTAAAAGCAATCCTGTCATAGCAAAGAAAATTTACAAGATATTTATTGAGCTTACTCACAATATATCTTTGTACTCTTTAGAGCGTATTGTCACAGAAAAAATTCCGGAAGGTGTTGGCTGTGGAACTATTATTTTGAAGGAATTTAATGATTATTACTTGTTAACCTCCGCTAACATGGCTTCAAAAATAGACATAGACCCAATAATAGAACGATGCAGTGCAATAAACTCATTGTCCCGAGAGCAGCTTCGTGACTACAAACGACAACAACGAAAGTTACCCTCTTCGCGTAAAGGTGGAGGAAATATAGGACTCATTCAAGTAGCGCTAACCGCTGACAATCCATTAGACTTTAAACATGTAACACTTAATGAAGGCGAATATTTTTATTTAGTCTCCGTAAAAATAAATAAAAATGCCACAGGAGAAGAATAACATAATAAAAAAAAAACATGAAAAACATTTACATTGAAGGTTCGCATGAAGCTTATTTTATCCCTACTGTGAATTTTAATGCAGAAACAGGAGCATGTGAACTCGCAGGAGAATCGTATTTGGAGGAAACTATTAAATTTTATACTCCTATCTTTAACTGGATAAAAGAATATATTAGTACTGTCAGACGTCCACTTACTTTCAATTTTAAATTGACATATTTTAATACCAGCTCGTCTAAGTGCATAGTGGACATTTTGAATATGTTGAAAAGCTATCAAAATGATGCAGGTGAGGTAACCGTAAATTGGTTTTACGACGACGAAGACGAAGACATAGAAGAAGAATTAGAAGAAGTAGAGGATTTTATGCTCGAAACTGGATTAAAAATTAATCTTATACCATTCGGACAATAACCCCTATCCCAGAAAAAGTTTATTTGTTAATGACAGCAGTACAATAAGCCACGTGCTTGATTGTACTGCTTTTGTTGTTTTTATCTTTTTTTAATTTTTTTTTCGTTTTTTTAATATAAAATGTCTATTTTTCATTTTGAAAATACAAAATAAATGCTCAACTTTGAACACAATTTAATATCATTTATATGAAGAAAAAGCGAAATTGTGTAAAAACGTTGCGACTACAACACGCACTAAATCAAAGAACGAACTTGTACCCGTTTCTCATCAAGAACTTGATTAAAACAGTAGTTATCATTGCTCTTATAGTTGTAGGTATTATTTATCTTAATAAAATCTTAGACCTGGAAAAAATTTTAAAACAGTATGTACAAACCGGCTCCAGACCTTTTGTCTTTGGATTATTCTTGTTCTCTGAAAGTTTTTTGAGCTGGCTACCACCGGAAATATTTATGGCGTGGGCGCAGCAGTTTGAGTACGAGTATCTGTATATTACTATATTAGCAGCTATTTCTTATATTGGAGGCATAAATGCTTATTATATCGGAATATGGATACAACATTTTCCACGCATAAAAAAATGGATAACAGTTAAAAATGCAAAGATTTTTACGATGATAAGAAAATGGGGAGGATTCTTAATTGTTTTTGCAGCAATTTTCCCGCTCCCATATGCGCTTACTTGTACTGTTGCTGGAATGGTTGATTATCCGCTAAAACGACTATTACTCTATGGATTAACCAGATTCCTAAGGTTTTATGTATATGCTTTTGCCGTATTTAAAGCTTTAGAAAATATTGTGAATTAAATGTAACTATTTAGCAACGTAGTTGCGTAATCTTTGTAGAAAAAATAACGAAAAAC
>DYQJ01000284.1 GCA_020719345.1 Draconibacterium orientale
ATCCTAATTTATATGAAAATATTAAACCATATAAGGCATATAAGAACATATAAGGCTTATGGGTATTATCACTGGAAAAATTACAGTTCCAAATAATTCCGAACATTCAAAAAACGGCTGTCCTTGTACAAGAAATAACTGCCGCAAGTCACGAGCAAAACTCCGGAGTTACGCAAATATCTAAGGCAATAGAACAACTATCACAAGTAACACAACAAAACTCCGCCGCCGCCGAAGAAATGAGCACCGGAAGTCAAGAAATGGCAAGTCAAGCAGAAGTCCTGAAAGAAATCATAGGATTCTTTAAAATAGAACAATTGAAAAAACAAAAAAACAGAAACAAGCAGAAATCCGAAAAATACTATAAAAAAGACACTAATTTTGAGAAAAAACATATTAACAATCCCATAGAAGAAGAAATGGACAACGACTTTGAGAAATTTTAAAAATTCATACTACTTCAAATTATCCACTTAAAAACTCTGTGAGAGATTGATAATCAGATATTTCACACAGAGTTTCGCAAAAAATAGTACACGAATAAATAAAAATATGGGAAGTTATATTATATGAAAATATTAAACCATATAAGGCATATAAGTACATATAAGGATTATATGTGCCTATGCTTATATGCCTTATATGGTTCAAAAAAATTTACATTACCAGGTTACTTATAAGACTTAATAAGTAGTCAATAAAAAAGCCAATATCCAAAAGGACATTGGCTATATATTAATTTTAAAAATTGTGTCGGGGTAGCAAGATTCGAACTTGCGACCCTCTGGTCCCAAACCAGATGCGCTAACCGGACTGCGCTACACCCCGTGCTTCGCGGAGAGGGGGGGATTCGAACCCCCGGTACCCGATTAGAGTACGTCAGTTTAGCAAACTGGTGGTTTAAGCCACTCACCCACCTATCCTCTCAAAAGCATTGCAAACATAAAGATTTTTTTTGTAACCTCCAAATTTTTTTGCAGAAAAATGAATTTTTTTTTTAATTACAATCTTCGCAATTTTCTAAACTCTTATTGTACACGTGCATAGCTTTTGCGCTCATCCCCATGTTAGAGAAGCCACCATCATGAAACAGGTTTTGCATGGTAACTTTCTTCGTTAAATCAGAAAATAGAGTTATACAATAATTAGCCAAATCATCAGCATCGGCATTTCCAAGCGGGGACATTCGCTCAGTAAAATCAATTAATGCATCTATTCCGCGAACTCCCTTGCCCGCAGTAGTAAGAGTCGGTGACTGCGAAATAGTATTTATTCTTACTTTTTTCTCGCGTCCGTAAATATAACCAAAACTTCGTGCTATAGACTCTAACATTGCTTTTGCATCTGCCATGTCGTTATATCTAAAAAGAGTTCTTTGAGCAGCAATATAAGATAGAGCAACCACTGAGCCCCATTCTTTTATCGCATCTAATTTGTACGCTACTTGCAACATCTTATGAAAAGATATGGCAGAAATATCTAATGTTTTGGCGTAATAATTATAATCCAAATCATCATAAGTTATTTTTTTTCGCACATTTAAAGACATGCCAATAGAATGTAAAACAAAATCAACCTTTCCATCCATAATTTCTAAGCTGCGGCGGAAAACTGTGTATAGTTCTTCTAAATTGGTTGCATCTGCGGGAATTATCTCGGCATTGCATTTTTTGGCAAGCTCATTTAATTCGCCAAAGCGGATAGCAACCGGTGTATTTGATAATGTGAAAATTGCACCTTCCTCATGGGCGCGCTCCGCTATTTTCCACGCCATAGAGAGCGGGTCTAAAGCCCCAAAAATTATCCCTTTTTTCCCTTTCAATAAGTTATACATGTTGTTATTTTTTATTTTTTTATTTACAAATGATTGCAAATATAATATTTTTAAATTAACATTGCAATTTATATTAATCTTTTGATTAAAATATTATTTTTAAAAAGTTAATTATATGTTTTATAACATGTTTTATAATTCTAAAATCACACTTATCACTATTATTTTATTAACTTTACTTCTATTTTTGACATTCTTAGATTTATATATTGGTAGTATAGAAATAAGTTTTTCGGAAATAGTAGAGATTTTAACTTATCAAAATACCCAGGATTCGCAAAAAAACATAGTCATTTTTCAAATACGTTTGCCGCGAGTTCTGGCAGCAATAGTCTCCGGAGCGGCTCTCGCTGTCAGCGGTTTGCTCATGCAGACGGTTTTTAGAAATCCATTGGCGGGACCAGACGTCTTAGGAGTAACTGCCGGAGCCGGACTCGGTGTCGCACTATTTATATTAGGAATAGGACATTTTTCAAACTTTTTATTTGTAGAAAAAATCAGTGCTTGGAGTTTGATTTTATCTGCCACAGCAGGAGCAGCGGCGGTATTAATATTAATTTATTTAGTTACAATACGGTTGAAAGATATAATGAGTATTTTAATTATAGGTATTTTAATTGGAAGCGGCGTAGTTGCCATAGTTAATGTTTTACAATACTTTAGCAATGCCGAGTTATTAAAATCGTATGTTATCTGGACAATGGGAAGTTTGTCGGGACTTAGCGCCGAGCAGATGCCTATATATAGTTTAATAGTTTTGATATTTGTTATCGCAGCTTTTTTTATCTCCAAGCGATTGAATATTTTATTATTAGGGGAACAATATGCACGCATTTCGGGGGTCAATTTAGTTATTTCGCGTTTGCTGATTTTTAGTATAACATGTGTTCTATCTGCTTCAGTGACAGCATTTTGTGGTCCCATAGCATTTGTAGGTGTTGCCGTTCCGCATATCACAAAGATATTAGTAAAAACCACAAATCATTTTATATTAATCCCGTTCAATTTATTTCTCGGCGCCATAGTCATGCTGACAAGCGACATCATTTCTAATACTCTGATTTCCGGAAAAATTATTCCGATAAATTCAATAACAGCAATAATCGGAATACCTGTTGTTATATGGATAGTAATACGAAATTACAACTTTTATAAGTAATTGATATATAATAGTATATAATAGTAAGATAAAAAAAATAATGTAAATGAAAAAAAAATTTTTTTAATAAAAAAAAAAATATTAATTTTAAAAAATAAAAAATAATTTTAAATCTTATGAATATGGATATTAGTGTTCTTACAAATGAAGATAAAGTGTTCATCCGAACAATATTTTATGAGATGCGAAACAGCTTGCAAGAGTTTTGCAAGGATAGAGAATTTGTGTTATCTAATCCACAATTATTTACATTCGTCACTTTTTCCCCTGTTGCACTCGCCATTGCAAGCGACGAAGTAGTGGATATCGCCGAAATTACCGCGCTGGAAAAAATAGCTAAGACAATAGACGTTAAAAATATGGTAGGTTTAGAGTTGATAGAGTTTATGTCAATAGCAAATGAGCCGGATAATTGCATTACAAATGAAGAATTTAACATTAGAGTGGGAAGTGAGATTTTATTTTTGTGTAGAAATATGAAAAAATATGAAGCAGCATTTTTGAGCGCGGCAAAAGCTTTATTAACGTTTGATTTAGAACCAGGTCGCGACACTTCTATGACAAAATCTTTCGCCATAATGATGGATTCTTTAATAGAGGGCAATGCCAGTGTGGAACGCCAGAAACAGTTAGAAAAATTAAATAAAATAAAAGCCGAACTTAATATTTAGCAACGTTGAAGTATTTAATTTTTGGATTAGGAAATATAGGAGATGAGTATCTAAATACGCGACATAATTTTGGTTTTCAAGTATTAGACGAAATGGCACGTAAAAGCGAAATTGCTTTTCAACACAAACGACTCGCTTTTACTGCCGAACTAAAACATAAAGGACGAATTTTGATACTCATCAAACCTACTACGTATATGAACCTTAGCGGCAAAACAGTAAGATACTGGATGCAAGCAGAAAATGTGTCCATAGAAAATATTTTTGTCATCGTAGATGATATAGCACTTCCGTTTGGAAGTATTCGAATCAAAGAAAAAGGAAGTGCAGGAGGACATAACGGATTAACAAATATCATAGAAATTATAGAAAACCAGAACTTCGCACGTCTGCGTTTTGGTATAGGTAATGAATTTATGAAAGGACAACAATCGGATTATGTCTTGGGAAATTTCTCCAAAGAACAGCAGACTGCCTTGCCAGAGAGAATAGACAAAGTCATAGACGCCATCAAGAGCTTTGCTTGCAATGGAATACAATTAACAATGACTTATTTTAATGGAAAGTAAGAAGTAAGCACCTATGCAAATTTCATAACTGCTTAAAAGTAGTCTACACTTTTTTCTTTGCGAAACGTAAAAACGCAAAGTTTCGCAAAGAAGTGTAACCGAAAAAACATATTTCTTATTTTTTAGTTGATTATTTATTATAATTTTGTTATATTTGTCAAAAAAATAAAAACATGGAAAC
>DYQJ01000050.1 GCA_020719345.1 Draconibacterium orientale
ACCTTATATTCCTTATATGGTTCAAAATTTTGTCCAAGATTACGTGGGTAGCCTTCTTTTTGTTATACAATAAAGAAGGATTATTTTAAGCACCAATCAATTAAAAAATTTCTACTTCTTTTGATATATTTGACTGTTTACATTTGCACCGATGGTATAATTTATTTCAACTGATTCCACAAGCGTGAATCCAGATAGAGTCATAAGTTGTTTTATTTCTTCAGCTTGTATTCCATGCTCTTTTCCTGCCGGTTCTAAGATAAAAATTTTTGCTTCAGGTTTCAATATTTTTTTTAATGCATCTATCACTTTTTGTCGTATGTCAGTCGGTATGTCGTGCAGAACATAATGTATAACGATGGCATCATAAGAGTCTTCGGTCAATTCTACAGCGGTAATATCTCCGCAAACAAATTCTATATTAGTATAATTTTTGAGCCGTATCTTAGCCACGTCTATCCATGTTTGTGATATATCAAAGCAGGTGAGTTGTCCATTTCCAGTTGACAAGACCTCCGCTATATATTTAGCTTCAGCACCTGGGCCGCAACCAAAATTCATTATCTTATAATTTGCATCTAAATTTAGCGAGCTCACAAAATCGCGGTATCTGGCGTCTCGTATTGTTCCTGATATGAAATAATAAAATTTGGTGAAAAAATATCCGGGATTGACAATACTTCCTGTTTTTCGCTGATTAATAGATTCTTTGAGTGGACTTAATTCGGAGGTATATACCTGAAACCAGATTGTTACCCCAATAAAAAGCGTAAGTAAAGTTCCCAAAATAAATAGAAGCACTTTTTTAATTTTTTTCATAATTTCTAATTATAACTTATATTATTCATAAAACCACATAGAAATATAAGCACACATAGGTTTACATAATTTTTCTTTTTCTATGTTTCCACCTTTCTATGTGGTTAAAATAAATTATCTAATTTTTTATTATTTTCATTTCGTCAATCAAATGTTTTGCACCAGCAAATTTATCTATCATAAATAGTGCGTATCTTATGTCAAGTGCAATGTTTCGGCATTGGTCAGGGTCGTACATTACGTCACTCATGGTACTCTCCCAGCTGCGGTCGAAGTTTAATCCTATTAAATTTCCTTCGGCGTCGAGAACAGGACTTCCAGAGTTTCCTCCTGTAGTGTGGTTAGTACCGATGAATGCTACTCTCAAATTGCCGTCGGCATCCGCATATTGCCCATAATCTTTTGTTTTATAAAGTTCGCGCAATCTTTTTGGAACATTATAATCATAAACCTCAGGATTGTCTTTTTCCATGATACCGTCAAGCGTTGTGTAATATTTATAAGTAACAGCATCATAAGGTTTGTATCCGGCAACTTTTCCATAGGTCACACGTAGCGTAAAATTGGCATCGGGATAGAAAACTTTTTCGGGTTGCATCTCTAATTGTCCAGCCATATAAACTCTATTTAAGCTGTCTAATGGAGACATTATAGTTATTAATTTAGGATATATCAGCTCGTAATAAACGTTTAAATAACTTTCATAAAGCTGGTATAAAGGGTCGTTGACTAAGTTTTGATTAGAAAAATTTATGTATTCATTACGAAAAGTATCAAAATCGGTGTCTAAAATATTGCTTATAAAATTGCTAAACAATCCTTTAGAGTTGCCGTTTTCAATTTGAGAGATGCCATTAGCCGAGTGATTCGCATAAAATTGGAGCAGTCGTTCTTTGTTTAAAAACACAGAATTTTCAAACAGATATTTAGTATATTTTTTAAAATCATTTTTGTATTCGGTAGCAACGGTTTCAAATATGTAAGGATGATATTTTTTGTCCACATTGTCGTAATATAACGTCAGCATTTGTGCAAAAATTTCTTTTTCTACTTCAGAATCAAAGTCTTCGAAAAAGATGTTTGCCGAGTTGCTAAGTTCCGAGAAAAGAGTATTTAGTTCTTCCTTAGAATAATTTTTATTTAATTTTGACATTTTTCTAACTGCCGAGCTCATATATGTAATCGGGTCTAATCCCAATGCGGCTTCGGTAATATAAATATAAGTCTTTTGATATTCTTCGAGTTGCGAATATACGTTCTTATATTCTTCCAAAATATTTCCATATTTTTGCTTTAGTTCGGGTGTAGAATTAGCCCATTTAACAAATTTTTGTTCAAACGTTTCTTTTTTATCTATCGCTTTCATACGTCTGAGTCCTCTGCTTTCTCCTATCCATTTTTTCCAGCCGTTAGCAATAGACGATTGTTTAGACGCATATTGAATACGAGTGGCTGCGGAGGAGTTCATAGCGAAATTGATAATATCTAATTTTTCTGTTCGGATTTTTATGCGGCTCGGATTCTCTATCTTAGTTTTCAAGCGGACTGCATGCGAAGGCAAATATTCTTCGGTTCGTCCCGGGTAGCCAAAGACCATAGTAAAATCGCCTTCTTTTACCCCTTTGATAGAAATAGGGAAAAATTTTTTTGGCTTATAAGGAACATTATCAGGGGAATATTCTGCCGGCTCATTGTTTTTGTCAGCATAAATTCTAAAAAGCGAGAAATCACCGGTGTGTCGGGGCCACATCCAGTTATCGGTATCTCCGCCAAATTTTCCTACCGCAGATGGTGGCGCTCCCACGAGTCTGACGTCTTTATATTCTTGTTCTACAAACATATAATATTGATTCCCATAGTAAAAAGGTTTTATGTCAGCAGTATATTTTTTCTCGTGTTTTTCTTCTGTCTCTTTTTTCAACAGTTTTATTGCTTGTTCTATTTCGTTATCTCGTTGTATCTCGGTCATCGTGGGGGTAACATTTTTTAAAATCTTAGCGGTCACATCTTCCATGTATATCAAAAAAGTAACAGTCAGTCCCGGATTGCTTAATTCTTCGGCTTGCGACATCGCCCAGAAACCGTTAGTAAGATAATCCTTCTCTACGGTACTGTGACTAACAATATTGTAGTACCCGCAGTGATGATTAGTTATCAGAAGTCCTGCATCAGAAATCAGTTCGCCGGTGCATCCTCCTCCGAAGACCATCACCGCATCTTTCATTGAGGCATTGTTTACACTATAAATATCTTCTGCTGTCAGTTTGAACCCCTTTGCCTTCATGTCGGCAATATTGTACTTCTCCAAAAATATCGGCAGCCACATTCCCTCGTCTGCACGCAACCTAATTACCGAAAAAAAAGTAATTAGCAACAATAAAAAAATATTTTTATTCCTCATCGCTTATGTTTTTTATTTTAAATAAGGGCAAATATAATATTTTTTCTTTTTTATGTACTTAATTAATTATATTATTTATATTTGCGGACTAAATTTTTTATTAATACTCGTAAACAAATAATGACACCGCAAGAAATAAATACAATATTAGAAATTCCCCAATGGGACACCGCTTCGGCTATTAAAGTTAACGAAGCCGAATATATATATAACTTAGTGAAAAACAATAATTTAACGAACACTTTAGAGATAGGTTTTGCTTTTGCGCGCTCAGCTTCACATATCATGGCAGCTTCGGCGAAAGAGCATATAGCGATGGATCCTTATCAAGAGCATTATAAAAGCATGGGACTCCAAAACATCAAGAAATTAGGAATGTCCGATAAATTACATTTTTTCCCCGACTTCTCGCACAATGTGTTACCGCAATTATTGAAAGAAAACAAAAAATTTGACTTCATTTTTATTGACGGCGACCATAAATTTGATGGTATCCTTGTAGATTTTTACTATGCCAATCTTTTATGCCAGATAGATGGATATATTATGCTGCACGACACCTGGATGCGTTCTACTCGCTTGGTAGAGAGCTACATAAAAACTAACCTTAAAAATTATAAATTTATAAAGACAAATTTGCGAAACATCTCGCTATTTCAGAAAAAAGCAGAAGACAACAGAGACGGCATGATTTTCTCCGAATTTTATACGTGGAAGTCTTATTTTGTTTATAAAACAATCACATGGCTGTCAAACGGCAAAAAGAACATATTTAAAAATTTCGTAATCTGGATTAAAGATAAAATAAAATAATTTGAGCGTCATGAAAAAGATATTCGTTAATTTTTTTATCCCGTTACTAATCGCCGCACTTGTCGGAATCTTACTACAAAACTTTGTAATAGAATCTTACAAATGCAATGTCACCTTGATGCCAGACATTTTAAATAAAGGTGATTACGTTTTTGTGAATAAAATAGCTAAGATAAAAAATGGCGACATAATACTTATAAATAATACATTTGCCGATTCAGAAACCAAAAACGAAGAAGTTTTTCGCCGATGTGTAACAGAGCCAGGCGACACTTTGTTGTTAAAAAATGCAGAACTTTTTATCAACCGCAAACATGTAGCCAATGAACATTCAAAGAATTTATATCGGTTATTAACTTTTGATACGCTAAGCAAATATGTCGTAAGCAAAATTTTTTATCCGCAATTATCTACTACCGCTACCGGAATGTATGCCATAGCACTCAACAATGCGGATGCACAAAAAATTAAAGATAACAAATTAGTTAAAAATATGACCACTACACACATTCCGGATGGCTATAACAACACAAAAAATTTTCCCTTTTCACACGAGTACCGATGGAATCGCGACAATTTTGGCGCCGTAATTATTCCAAAAAAAGGTTCCACCGTAGAAATAAATGAACGAACAGCACCTTTGTATGCACAGATTTTAAAAGAAGAAAACGAAGATTTAATTGAACAAGGAAATAAATATTTGATAAATTACACAGAAATAAAAGAATATACTTTTAAGAATGACTACTATTTTGTACTCAATGACAATCGTCTAAACGAGGATGATTCACGAACTTGGGGATTTATTAGTGAAAAACAAATAATAGGAAAAGCAAATATAATATGGTTTTCTTTTGATAATCAAGGAATTAACACTAACAGGATATTTCACAAATTATATAATTAAATAAAAAATAAATAAAAAACAAAATAATTCTTTTAAATAAATAAAATAATTATACTTTTACACGTTTTTTTACCACTAATTAAAATTATTATTATTAATCAACTTTTTAAAGAAAAAATAAACTGTGATGATAAGGTCAAAATTGCCAAGTGTAGGAACTTCCATATTTGCGGTAATGAGTGAGATGGCTAATCAATATCAAGCGATAAACCTGTCTCAAGGATTCCCTAATTTCGACATCTCTATTAAGCTGATAGAGTTAGTGGAAAAACACATGAGAAGCGGTTATAACCAATATGCTCCAATGCAGGGAGTTATGCAGCTTAGAGAAATGATAGCTCTTAAGACAGAAGATTTGTATGGAGCAAAATACAATCCGGAAACGGAAATAACTATCACCGCAGGTGCAACGCAAGCGTTGTACACAGCCATATCATGCGTTATACGCGAAGGCGATGAAGTAATAGTTTTTGAACCAGCTTATGATAGCTACGTACCTGCAATCCTAATAAACGGTGGAACTCCTGTATATGTGAAATTAAAGAGTCCAGAATACAGCATAGATTGGAACGAAGTAAACAAATCCATATCTAATCGTACGCGAATGATAATTATTAATTCCCCTCAAAATCCGACAGGAGCTATTCTCTCTAAGGCAGACATCATTAAATTAATAAAATTAGTGAAAGGAACACGTATAATCATTCTTAGCGACGAAGTTTACGAACACATTATATTTGACCGCGAGAAACATATCAGCATGGCACTATTCAAAGAACTTTTTGAAAGAACGATAATAGTAGCTTCTTTTGGCAAAACATTTCATGCAACCGGCTGGAAAATAGGATATTGTCTGGCGCCGATTAAAATAATGAAAGAATTTAGGTCGTTACATCAGTTCACCGTATATGCAGTGAACACGCCTATTCAATATGCTATCTCCGAGTATCTTAAAAATAAGGAAGAATATTTGAAGCTAAGTAATTTGTATCAACTCAAACGGGATTATTTTATAGCGCTGCTCAAAGGGTCTAATTTTATTATCAAACCTGCTAAAGGAACTTATTTTCAGGTCTTAGATTATAGTGAGATATCACAGATGGAAGACAAAGATTTTTCCATACTACTCACCCAGAAGTATAAAATTGCCTCTATTCCGATGTCAGTTTTTTATCATGATAAAGTGAAATCTACTGAGTTGAGATTTTGTTTCGCAAAAAATAATGAAACTTTAGAAAAAGCAGTGGAATGTTTACTGCAAGCTAATAAAGACCTGCTTAATAAATAAAAAGTATTCTCACAAAAACTAATGAGCATTAATTTTTAAAAGATACAATAAAAACAACTAAATAATTATTATATAAGAAGATGGCTAACGAAGATTTATTAAAAAAAATAATTTCGCACTCTAAAGAATATGGATTTATATTTCCTTCAAGTGAAATATATGATGGATTAAGTGCAGTTTACGATTACGGACAAAATGGAGCCGAATTGAAAAAGAACATTAAAGAATATTGGTGGAAATCTATGGTGCAATTGCACGAGAATATAGTAGGAATAGATGCCGCGATATTTATGCACCCTAAAACATGGGAAGCATCTGGTCACGTAGGTGCATTCAATGACCCGTTGATAGACAACCGTGATTCCAAAAAAAGGTACCGCGCAGATGTTCTCATCGAAGAACACCGCGAAAAGATACAACAAAAGATAGATAAAGAAGTAGAAAAAGCCCAAAAGAAATTCGGAGAAAGCTTTGACAGACTACAATTTGTTGCTACTAATGACCGAGTTATTGGATATCAACAACAAATTGACACACTTAACGAACGCTTTGTAAAAGCACTTAACGAAACTAATCTCGAAGAGATACGACAAATAATTATAGATAATGAAATAGTATGTCCCGTTTCGGGAACCAAGAATTGGACTGAGGTGCGACAATTTAATCTCATGTTTGACACTAAAATTGGTTCAGTCAGCGACGAGGCAAACATCATATATTTGAGACCGGAAACAGCACAAGGAATATTTGTCAATTTCTTGAACGTTCAAAAAACAGGACGCATGAAGATACCTTTTGGAATAGCACAAATAGGAAAAGCTTTTAGAAATGAAATTGTTGCACGACAATTTATCTTCCGTATGCGAGAATTTGAACAAATGGAGATGCAATTTTTCGTACGTCCAGGCGAGGAAATGCAATGGTACGAATACTGGAAGGCGATGCGACTAAAATGGCACAAAAATCTCGGACTCGGAGATGATAAATACCGCTATCATAATCATGACAAATTAGCTCATTATGCAAATGCAGCTGTGGACATAGAATTTGACTTCCCAATGGGTTTCAAAGAAGTGGAAGGAATACACTCGCGAACAGATTTTGACTTGTCGCAACACCAAAAATTCTCCGGCAAAAAGATGCAATATTTTGACCCGGAATTAAATAAGTCGTATGTTCCGTATGTGATAGAAACTTCTATCGGAGTAGACCGTATGTTTATGACTGTTTTATCAAGTGCATACAAAGAAGAGAAAATAGAAGAAGACGGACGAACTGAAGAACGCGTGGTCTTAAATATTCCACCGGCACTTGCCCCGGTAAAAGTAGCCATTCTGCCACTTGTAAAAAAAGATGGACTATCCGAAATAGCAAAAGAAATAATGGATGATTTAAAATTCCATGTCATCTGTCAGTATGAAGAAAAAGACTCTATCGGAAAACGTTATCGTCGCCAAGATGCTATCGGGACACCATTCTGTGTAACTATTGACCATCAGACGTTGGAAGATAAGACCGTAACTCTTAGATACCGAGATACGATGATACAAGAACGTGTTAAAATAGAAGCACTTAAAGCTCTTGTCTTAGAAAAAACAGATATGAATAATTTATTGAAAAAAATATTTTCATAAAAATGAAAAAAAAGTTTAATTTTTTTTGGTACAATCAAAATTCTTTTTTACATTTGTGCCAATGAAAAGCCCAGATGGCGGAATAGGTAGACGCGCTGGTCTCAAACACCAGTGGGGTTACTCCCATGCCGGTTCGATCCCGGCTCTGGGTACAAAAGCATCACTTATATAGTGGTGCTTTTTTGTTTTTATACTTCGTTATATACTATAAACGGCAACTTTGCCAAAAGAATAAAAGTTAAAATTATAACCGTTTTGAGTATAATAGTATTTGTAGATACTCAATCCATAAAAATAAGAACATGAGAAAATTTCTAAAAAGCTTATATCTAAATAATTATTTCTTTTTATATTTGATAATAAACATTGTATTATTTGTGATAGGTCATTTCTATGTACCTGCTTACTCGCTATCTAAAATTGCTATCTTATTGTTTGTCTGTTTGTTGGTGATAGATATTTTGTTATTATACAATACAAACAAAAATATTGTCGAGGCACTGCGTCTGACCCCGGAAAAGTTGTCTAATGGTGACGAGAACAAGATAAAAATTTATATAGAAAACAACTACAACTTCCGCGTTGGGATAAAAATAATTGACGAGGTTCCACATCAGTTTCAAGTAAGAGATTTTTTAATAAGCGACACGTTGTTAGCAGGTCATCAAAAGACGTATCAATATATTTTAACACCTCATAAACGTGGAGAGTATGAATATGGGGAATTAAATATTTACGTCAGTACGAGAATTAATTTTATCAGTCGCCGTTTTCGGTTTGATAACAAAAAGAAAGTAACAGTATATCCTTCTTTTATCCAGATGCGGAAGTATGAACTCCTTGCTATTTCTAATCGGCTGATTGACACAGGAATAAAGAAGATACGTAGAATTAGTAACAATAAAGAATTTGAAAAGATTCGCGACTACGTAATAGGGGACGATTTTAGAACGGTGAATTGGAGCGCAACAGCGCGCAAAAATCAGCTCATGGTCAATGAATATCAAGACGAGAAGTCGCAGCAAGTTTATAGTCTGATAGATATGGGCAGAGCCATGAAGATGCCTTTTGCAGGAATGACTTTATTAGATTATGCAATAAATACGTCTCTTGCCATTTCAAATATAGCGATGATAAAACAAGATAAAGCCGGACTCATCAGCTTCTCCAAAGACATACACAGCATCGTCCCGGCAAGTCGTAGAAACAGTCAATTAAACAATATCATGGAAGTATTGTATAATCAAACGACTAACTATAACGAGACCGATTATGAACTTTTGTATGCAAACATCAGCCATAGAATCAATCAGCGAAGTTTGTTGCTGTTGTACACTAATTTTGAGACTCTTAATAGTCTATCTCGGCAGATAAAATTTTTCAGACAATTAGCAAAAAAGCATTTATTGTTGATAATATTTTTTGAAAACACCGAACTTAATAAAGTGCTAAACTCATATCCGAAGACGACAGAGGAAATTTATATAAAAACAATAGTAGAAAAGACTGTTTTTGAGAAGAAATTAATTATCCGAGAATTAAAGAAGTATGGCATTCATTCTATAATTACGGAACCTCAAAATTTAACACTAAATACGATAAATAAATATCTGGAATTTAAGGCAGTTGGACTAATATAAAAAATATGGAACTGTAATTTTTCCAGTGATAATACTTATAAACCTTATATGTTCTTATATGCCTTATATGGTTCAAAAAATTTATCACTTAAAAATTTACACTACCATTTTTTTTATTTATTACTAATTTTTTGCCACGAAATTCACGAAAGTTACGAAAGTTCACGAATTTTGCTAATTTGTTTTTGGGAAACTGATTAAAAAAAAAATTGACTTTGATTTTAGTCAGATAATTATTTTTTAGTCAGTAATGTTTTTTAATATTTTGATTAAATAAGGATATCAAACAAGAAATTATGGAAATATATGCCGATAATTTGCTTCATTTTTTATTTATTATTAAAAATTGCTATTTGCTAAAATTTTTTAAGGAACACATTATTGTTTTATTGTTTTGGATATTAACTCCTGAATATTACGTGTTTTACTACTGAAATTAATTCCTATTAGGTTTATTTCTTTAAAATCTCGTTGGTATTTTCTGTAATATTTATTATCTTCAATCTGTAACAGCGCTTCTTTTGCTGTCTTATCAACCTTTAGTTCAAATAAATATTTAACATGTCCGATTGTTAAATGTAAATCTATTCTTCCAGAATTAGTACTTTCTTCTGATACAGGGTTTAAACTGTTTTCTGCTAAAATAGTGTGAAGTATGCTGTGAAAATAACTTTCGGTTATTTTTCCTTTATGTATTTGATAAGAAATATCAGAAAAGCGTTTTGATAGCACTTCTTTAAACTCTTCAAAGTTGGCATTTGCTAATATTGTTCTGAGTTTAGAATTGGTAATTCCTTCTAATAATTCATCTATGCGTGTATCTAAAAATGGTTCTTTTTCACAACGAACAGTGTCTTTATCATATTTTTTTAATTTTAACAATGTCTCGTATTTGTAAAAATGTGGTTCTACATTCGTCTTACAAACATCACAATTACAGGGAACGAGTTTTTGGTGAGTTAATTTTTTAAAATGCTTCAATATATTATCAAAGTGATAAATAATAACTTGCAATAACTCCTTTGGATTTTTCCCATAAATTCGTATATCAAATCTATTTTCACTACCATACGTTTCAATAATTTCTGCGAAAGTGTCTGGTTCTTTTGTTGAATTTGCGATATTTACACCTCTATGCCAAACCAATGAATTGTCGTAAATAAATCTGTGCAAGGCAACAATCAATTTAGCCATTAATCCTTTTGGCATATAGTTATCAAACAAATATCTAAATTGATAATTATCTTTATTTCCACTAAATCGCCAGTTATCATAAGGTTGTACTACCGGCAGGTGTTCAGGTACAATATAGTTATTGCTTCCATTTATTTTATATATTAAACTAAATTTCATTAACAATTCTATGAATTTGTTAATTTCAAAATAAATTTCATCATTTTGCCATATTAATTTTATATCATCAAGCGTAATTCTTCCTTTTTTAATTTTTACAACTTCATGATTAAGTAGTAAATAAACGGTTTTTGTTAGCCAATTAGCATCAAGATATATAATTTCTCTAAGACTTGAAAAATCTTCAGAGAAGTGAGTAAATATACCGATATTAGCAAAAAGTTTACTAATTATTTCTACTAATTTAGAATTTGTTATAGCATAGTTTTTACATACATTTCTAAAACGTTCAAAACTAATAAATTTATCTTCTAATTTACTTAATTCGCTTCTTATACTAACCCATGATTTTGGTAGTATATAACCGATATATGGTAAATCAAGGATTTCTTTTTTTATTAATTTTTGTAATTCATATATTTCTGATGTTTGCGATAAATCTATTTCTACAACAGTACGTATAATTTCCCCAAATCTTCTTTTTAATCCGGGTTCGTCAATTTGCCAAATATGCTGGTGCTTTTTGTTAAGAATTATTACAAGTGGACTATTTTCACCCGTTAATTGTTCTACTGTATTTAACCAGTAATTGAAATCTGTTTTTTGTTCTCTTGTATCGGCAAGTAGTACATATAACGATTTATCACTATAAAAAAATTGGTGTGTCCCATGATAAATATCTTGTCCTCCAAAATCCCATATTTTAGTATAATATCCTGTATTGAAATCATTACTGTCATAATCAAGGTATTTATAGTCGCCTCCAAAGAACCATTTATTAACTTCAACCCCCAAGGTTGTTTCATTTGGTTTAGGCATAGGTGCATCTGCTTTTTGAACTCTTTTGGCAAACGTTGTTTTTCCTGCGCCTGCCTCTCCTATAACTATAAGCTTTGCTTCTTTTAAGATACTTGTACCTTTTTCGCAATGTTCAAAATATTCCATTATAGCTTCTTTGCCAAGTTCTACTATTTCTATCGGCGGATATTTTAAAGGGTTGTTTTTAGCATCAATTATAAATACAGCATTTTTCAGCATTTTTTTTATTGGTGAAATATCTTTTACTAAGCAATTTCCAATATCAAGGATATGAATTTTCTCCAATTCACTTAAAGCACTTATGTCTTCTAATTGAGTATCTTTTAATATCAATACACCTAATTCTTTTAATTTACAGATTAAGGATAAATCTTTTACTGCAATATTATTTATACTAAGCATTTCAACTTTATTATTCTTGTCCATAGAATATTTTGCAAAATACTTTTCATTAGGAATATTAAAATGAATATCCAATTGTTTTTCTATTTCTTTTATAATTTGAAGGTCTTCCATTATTTCATTGTTTTAAATGTGCAGGAGTGGTTCCGTTTAATTCAAAATACATATAGCTCACAAATAGCACTTACTTTTGCAAAAGTAAAAAAATAATTTTAATTTTGCAGAAATAAAGAAATAATTTTTAATTTCGCAAGAATAAAAAATAATTCTATTTTTAAGATTATATTTAATTATGATAATACATTTCTTGGAAAATATAACAATGGATTTGCCTGTTTTATTAGATGCCGAAGAGTCCTTGCATTGCATAAAAGTATTGCGAAAAAAAAACGGCGATATTATTAACGTCACAGACGGAAAAGGTTATTTGTACAAAGCAGAAATTATTAATGACAATCATAAAAGATGCGAACTGAAAATTGTTGAAAAAATAATACAGCAATCGCAACGAAAATATTATCTGAACATAGCAATAGCACCTACAAAAAATATGGAACGATTTGAATGGTTCATCGAAAAAGCAGTAGAAATTGGAATAGACGAGATAACGCCTATCTTGACCGAACACTCGGAGAGAAAAGTTTTAAAGATGGAACGAATAGAAAAAATAATTGTGGCTACTATCAAACAAGCGCAAGTCTATCATTTACCCAAAATAAATGGCTTACAAAAGTTTGATGAATTTATCCGTAACAACACAAGCAGACATAAATTTATAGCACATTGCGAAGACTCCACTAATAAACACGAACTAAGAAAAATATGCTCAAACATAGAAAACGCTACCATATTGATAGGACCAGAAGGAGACTTTTCGCATGACGAAATATCGCGCGCCGTAAAAAATGATTTTTTAGAAGTCTCGCTTTCCGCAAATAGACTTCGCACCGAAACCGCTGCAATTGTCGCATGCAACATCTTTGCAGTGAATAACTAATCTTTTTCTTATAAATATTATGATTATAAAAATATTTTTTATAGGATATTGTCTTTTGTTATTTTATTTGTATAAAAAAAAGTCTGTTCTTTTTTATGACCTCTCTAACTTCTTGATATTTACGCTTTTTATATTATATCAAAGTTGTTTTGTATTTGAAGGACTTGATATAACTGATGAAGGTTTCATTCTGTCAAAGTCATGGTTTATGTTCAATGAAATGTGGCAAGAAAATGTGGATGTCATTGCTGGAAGCTCTTTCTTTGGAGGACTATGGTTGCATATATTGAACGAACCATCTATTCTATGGGCAAGAATAGGGGCTATTTTATTGATATCAACAAATTTCACTATTATTTTTATTCTCCTAAAAAGATATTTTGAAATTATCAAAGCTTTTATAGTCGTTTTTATCGCATTAACTTATACCACAAGTCCTACTCTTAGTTGTACAACTATCAATTACAATAACTTACCGGTTTTTTTGATAGTTGTCTCGCTTTTCTTCGTTTACAAATATTTTGATACTTTGCGTCTGCATAATCTTATTTTGAGTGGGATAATGGTTAGCTTCTCGCTTTTTTCTCGCTTTATTTTTGCGCCATTCCTATTTTTACCAGTTTTGTGGATACTAATAGATTTTTATAAGAATCGTAATTTTTATTTACTCCGTTCTCGTTTGTTATATTATCTGCTTGGAATTATTATAGGGAGTGCCATTGTGTTGTCTATTCTACTAATAACTAATTCTTTAACTACTTATTTGACTTCTGTTAAAGAATTATTTAATACAGCTGCCAGCTCTAATGCCGACAGTCACTCCTCGTATAATTTATTAAAGCGATATATAAGAGATTTTTTATTAGTATCTAAATATCTTTTTTTCATATTTTTATTTTTATTATTCTTTGTATTTATATATTCTTTAAAACTAATTAGATATTATAAATTTTTAGTACTTAGCTTATTTACTCTTGGTTTCTTTTTATATATTTTTGTGGAGACTTATTTTTATATTCATGCTTACCGTTATATTATTTTAAGCTGTATATTTGCTAATTTATTAATTTGTAGCATCATAAAAAAAATAAATTATAACATATTTCTTTTATTATTAAGCTCTTTGTACTTGATATTTTTCTCTTTTTTAGGGTCAGATAATGGTCTTCTTATGCCAATTTATTCCGGCAGTAGTGCTTTGGCTTTTTCTTTGTCAGTATTATTGCTTGAAGATATTGATGATTATTTTATACGTGGACATCATTTCAATTTAAAGATTTTTTCTCGCTTGATATTGATTAGTATCGTCTTTTACATTATCTTTAATAAACGTGCTGACGTATATAGAGATTTGCCACGCGCCGAATTGCAACACAGCTTCTCCTCAGAAGTTTTGAAAAGCATTAATAGTAACTCTTACAGAGTCAAGCATATAGATAGTTTGATTGTAAATTTCAACCGTCTGAAAAAAGATGAACATACGGCTTTGAGTATAAATTCTAATCCTATGTTCTATTTTTTGTGTAATCAACCATATTATCTTACAAATCCTTGGTTCGTTACCGTAGCCGATTTTGAGGAAAAAATATTATACAGCGCACCTCCTAATTATTTCATCTTAACGAAAAAAAATCCACGAAATAAAAATTGGCATTTAGAAATAGAAATTTGTGATGCAACAGATACCACGATTTATAACTATTTTAAAAATTATGTTATTTCCAATCATTATAAGTCTGTTTATCAAGATGATGTCTTTGTTATATATTTTAAGGAGTCCAGCCGTAATTAATTTTTACGGTTTTGTAAAATTAATAAAGAATAAAACAAAACAAAGAAGCTAACTCCAAGCTGAGTCTCTAAAGTGTCTTCGTTCAACATGGAGAGAAGAATTATAATAAAAAAGATATTTGCTAAAAAATCACGATACTTTTTATTTCGTATTAGCGGATAACTTAAAGAAAATATTATAAGAACAAATCCTAACAAACCCAATGTAATAAAAAAGGTAAGATATTGATTATGCGCCCTTTTCTGATATTGTTTATCAAGCTTAGAACCGCTTTTTTGGTACGCTTCTATAAATTCTTTTTTAACATCGCCTACACCTACGCCCAATAGGAAGTTGTTGCTTATTATTTGCAATCCTATCTTCCAATATTCAAATCTTTGTGTGATAGAGTGACCCGATGGATCCGAAGTCTTGATATAATTATCTATTTGCCAGATAAATACATCTACGCGGTATGCTAAATCAAACTTATCTAATTCCCGATAATTAGCTATTCCGTCTTCTATATTTTCTATATCCTGAATGCTCAACGCATCAACGCCGTCTTTGTCTTTTCGTAAACCCTTAGAATTAAGATAGCGGATAAGTGTATATTTTATAGGATACGATTTTCTATCTAAACTGTCATATTTTATGAGACTTCTTTTTTCCCATTCCGATTTTAACTCGGTTTCACATATATAAAACCATATATAATTTCCACCTTCAACTACAGGATTTAGTGTGTCATGTAAATATTGATTTCCGCGTGGAGTAACTGCTTCTAATTTAGAAAAATCGGGAACTTGAGTATTATAATAATTTATAATAACTTTTAAAATATAAATAGATATTACCACTGAAAAAAAAAAAATTGAAAATAGAACAGACAATTTAATTACTTTCTGTTTGATAGCAAAAATAAAATATAGCAGAATAATAAAGTTGATGATAATAAAAATGACTATTCCCGTAATTGATTGTAAAACAAATAAAAAAACTGTGAACCATAGCAGCATAACTACTGCGAAAAATTTTTCCGGCTTATTTAATATTGCTTTTTTATAAATTAAATAATACACCGAACATAGATACGCAAAATTTATCATCAGCGAAAAACGTATGTGCGAGACCTTATACGACAAATTTCGCACATCTTCTATGTAATAAAAAAATAAGATATAATAGCTGACCAACGTCTTTGCAAAAACCGACAAAACAAAAAAAGTGAGAATAAATTTTAATTCGCGCTCCGTTATTTCCAATGCAGTTATTACAACCGGCAAAATTAACAACGGCAATTTTATTATCAAGTCTTTAAAAGCATAATCATAATCGTCAGTATAAATTAAAGACACTACAAAAAGAAAATATATTGATATGAAAATAAATAACTCGCGCCGTTTAAAGATATTTAAAAATTTATGCTTTAAGTCTTTATCTATTAGCCATAAAAGAAATAGCACGATTTGTGAAGCACTTGTTACGAAGTTGGAAAACAACATACTGATGCTCATCAGTGCTATCAAAAGAACACTTATTTTATGGTTGATAGATAGATTCATCGGATATAATTTTAACTTTCATTCTTATGTAATTGTTTATTAATTAAAACTTGCCAAAGTTTTAAACTTTGACAAAGTTGCCGTTTATAAATAATTGCTATCCGGCATTACTTATACGTTCTATCTCGGCACGATTCAATATCTTGATTTTTTTGCCGGCTAAATCTATTAAATTTTCGGAAGCAAAAGAAGCTAAAGTGCGAATAGCATTGGAGACCGTCATATTAGACAGATTAGCAATATCTTCGCGAGCCAGAACAACTTTTATTGTCTTCTGGTCTTCTTCCATTCCATATATGTCGGCGAGTACTATCAAAGACTCGGCTAAGCGTCCACGAATATGCTTTTGTGTCAGTGAGACCGTTCTTACAGTGGATTTTCCTAATTGATTGGCGAGTAAAGAAATTATCCCGAACGCAAGACGCGTATTTTCTTCTATTAACTTGTACAAACTTTGCTTATCAAATATACAAACTGCCGAGTCTTCTATGGCTTGAGCTGAAGCGATATAATAATCACTTGCAAAAAGCGCGCGAAAACCTATAAAATCGCAGGGCTTAGCAAGACGAACAATTTGCTCGCGACCACCTACGCCCTCTTTAAATATTTTTACCTTTCCCTTTGCAAGAGTTATTAACCCCTGAGGACGATATCCTTCGTTAAAAATTATCTCGTTCTTCTTGTATTCTATATAAACACCATTTTCTTTCAAAAAATCCTTTTGAGCAGCAGACAACACATTAAAAACTGATGACTTGCCTCCAAAACAATTACCACAATTAGACATACCTCCGAAATTTATTTTAATAATAATATACAAAGATAAAAAAAATAACAAATTCATAAAAAAAATTAGAAATTAATTTTTTTTTTATCTTTGTCACTTTAATTAAATTATTGCTATAAAATTTTAATACTTAAATCATGGAATTATATGATGAAAATGCAGGGCGCGGACTTACTATCGCGGCACTCGTAGTAGGAATTTTTGCTTTACTCGTATCTTGTCTCCCAATAGGCGGACTAATCCTCGCACTTGTAGCACTATCACTTGGAATCGCCGGATATACGAAATCAAAAAATGCCGGTGTAAAAAACAAGATGGCAATAGGTACTTTTGTGGTTACAATTCTCGCTTTAATCATCTCGGCATCGGCAACTATATTTGCACTATCTAAAATTGACGGAGACATAATAGAAGATTTTAATAATTGGAACTACAACAATAACGACTATTTTTACGACCAAAATCAAAAATTAGATGAAATAAATAACAACTTCGACTCACTAAACATGACACCGGAAGACTTAGATAAAATAAACAAAGCATCAGAAGATTTTGATAACGGACCCGGAGGAGCACCTTCTAAATAATTGATTAATATATTAACTAATATTTAATATGCGAAAAAAAATATGCTTGGCTTTTAATATATTGTTTATTAGTTTATTACTGATAAATAATTCGTGTGAGAAAGAAGTAAAAACCGAAACACTGGTTATAATGAAATATCCGGATGGAACTTCTATGAAGGAAGAAATTTACAAATGGCGCGGTAATATCAAATTAAAAATCAAAGAGATAGGATATTTTCCTAACGGACTAATTGAATACGAGGGAGAAGTGAACGAAGAACAAAAGAAACATGGAGTATGGACATATTGGCACGAGAACGGAAATAAATGGTTAGAAGAAAACTACCAAAACAACATGTTACATGGAAAATTTATTGAATGGTACAAAAGCGGAGAAATAAGCTTTGAAGGAGAATATTCCGATGGAATACCTTCTGGAGAATGGATATTTTGGGATGACCAAGGAAATAAAACCAAAAAACTAATCTATAAAAATGGAAAAGTTGCAGAAGAAAAAACTTATTAGATGCTTGCAAAAAAATCACAAAAAAACAGGATTGCCAACAGATGAAATAGAAAAATTGTAAGTAATTGATAAAAAAAATATTAACACAACTTCATTGCTTTTTGTGGCAGAATTACTATTTTTTCGTGAACTTTCGTAACTTTCGTGAATTTTCGCAACTTTCGTGAACTTTCGTGATTTTCGTGGCAAAAAATTGATAGCGTAAAATAATGGTGACTAAACACGCTATTTAT
>DYQJ01000285.1 GCA_020719345.1 Draconibacterium orientale
AGACTTAGGATCTAGTGCCGAGAGGCGTGGGGGTTCGAGTCCCTTTATCCGCACACATAACCGCAGATAAGCTACGACTTAAATGTCAAGCTTAAAAGCGGTTTTTTTAATTAATAAACCTTTTTAATAAACAAATAAATTAAAATTCCTCAAAAAATGGATATTAGTGTAAGAAATGTTGATAGTTTGAATGCAGTACTTAAAATGAAGATTTGTCATGAAGATTATAAAGACCAAGTAAACAAGTCTTTGAGAAAAATGACTAAGACCGTGAATATTAAAGGATTCCGACAAGGAATGGTGCCAGTCAATATCTTGCAAAAAATGTACGGAAAGCATGTGCTTACTGACGAAATAAATAAATTGGTTAATGAAAATCTGGGAGAGTATATAAAAACCAATAAAATACTCATTCTCGGCGAGCCGTTATCAAGTATAGTAGAGCCATCTCAAATGGATTTCGAAACTAATCAAACTGATTTCGAGTTGAATTTTGATTTAGGATTGGTACCTGACGTAGATATATCCAAAGAAATACTAAGTGATGTTACGTTCTATAATGTTCAAATGAACGAAACAGAAATTGCTAATTTACTAAATCGCATACAAAAAGCTAAAGGGAAAAATATAGAAATAGAAGCTATAGAGACAGAAGCTAAAGTAACAGCATGCCTCGAAGAAATAAACGAAGACACCTCGCTGAAAGAAAACGGAATAAAAAACGAAGAAGCAGTATTCTTATTTGATTTCATAAAAGACGAAGAAATTAAAAACTTCTTATTAGGTAAAAAGAACGAAGATTTTGCGTTTCTAAACCTAAAAAAAGCATTTCCAGAAGATGCCGAACTCGCTTTATTACTTAAAGTAAAAAAGGAAGAAATTACCGAAATAGGTAATCTTTTTAAGATGACTATTAAGAAGATAGAGAAAATTGCTCCAGCTGAAATGAACAAAGAATTGTACAGAGAAGTATTAGGCATGGAAGAAAGCGAAGAAATCACGCATGAAGATTTTGTAAATAAAATAAAAGAAGACCATACAGCATATTACAACTATATCGCAACTGAAGAACTTACATTAGAAATAGTAAAAAAACTAATGACAATGGACATAGAGTTATCAGAAGAGTTCCTTAAAAGATGGTTGTTTATCGCCAATCAAGGAAAAATTGCTAAAGAAAAAATAGAAGAAGATTTTCCGCATTACAAACCCGAACTCAAAAAGAAAGTCATTATGCTAACATTCTTAAAAAAGTATGATATGAAAATATCAGAAAAAGAAATTAAGGATAAAGCAATAGAAATGGTGATAGACGAATATCGCAGCATGGGATTAGATGTAAGAGCGCTACCGTACGAATATGTTAAGAAAACCGCAACGGAAAGATTAGAGGGAAAAGACGGAGACTCTTATGTGGACTTCTATAAAGATAAAATAATACTCGACAGAGCAACATCTATACTCATACATGAAGGATGTTTTAACAGACTTGAAATCAGCGTAGACGAATATATCAAGATGACAAACGAAAAAAGAATGGCTAACCAAGTAGAACCAGCTTTATAATAACAGAAATCAACATTATATTATGATACAAGCAGACGAATTTAAAAAATATGCCACTAAGCATAAAGGCATAAGTACTTTGACTTTTGAGAGCTACGCAAACAAAATATCTAACATGACCAGATCGGTAATAGAAGAACGAGAAATGCCATTTAGAGAAGTAGATGTATTCTCAAGACTCATGTTAGACCGAATTATTTTTATTGGAACAACCATAGACGACGTAGTCGCCAATATTTTGCAAGCACAACTCTTATTCCTTGAATCAGCAGACCCTTCCAAAGATATACAAATATATTTTAACACACCTGGAGGATCCGTTTATGGAGGTTTCGGGGTATATGATACCATGCAATTCATCTCCCCTAATATATCTTGCATTTGCACCGGAGTAGCCGCATCAATGGGAGCAGTACTGCTTTCAGCAGGAACAAAAGGTAAACGATATGCACTAAAACACTCGCGAATAATGATTCATCAACCTTTCGGATACACCGGAGGACAAGCATCAGACGTAGAAATAGATGTTAATAATCTCATCAAAATAAAAAAAGACCTCTACGAAATTATTGCTAAGCATACAGGACGAACTCTCGAACAAATAAAAGTTGACGCAGACCGCGACTTCTGGATGACATCATACGAAGCTAAAGAATACGGAATTATTGACGAAGTACTGGTACGTGAGAAATAATTTTAATTTAACTTTAAACACAAAGAAAATGGATTTTAAAAATACTTCATTAGCGGATGCTATGCTCGAAGAAATTAATACATTGAATTTTACTAAGAAATTCCTCGAAAAACGAAAAATATTCCTATGGGGACCAGTAATGGACGAATCAGCTGAAAAAATTGTTAATCAGCTGTTGTACCTTGAAATGACTGACCCAGGTAAACCTATAACTTTTTACATTAACAGCCCAGGCGGATCCGTAACTGCCGGACTAAGTATTTATGATACCATGAAAATGATATCTTCGCCAGTATATACTGTTTGTTTTGGTTTTGCCGCCTCAATGGGATCCATTTTGTTATCGGGAGGAGAAAAAGGGAAACGTGCTATATTCCCGCATGGCGAAGTGATGATACATCAGCCAAGTCTAGGCGGATATTTTCAAGACCAGGCAACAAATTTAGAAATCACCGCAAGACAAATAAAAAAGACCAAAATAGAAAGTGCCAGAATACTCGCCGATAATTGCGGACAAAATATTGATAAAATATTAAAAGACTTCGACAGAGACTACTGGATGGACGCACAAGAATCATTGGAATACGGAATCGTTGATAAAATTATTGATAAGATTGAATTGTAAGAAGAATGACTAATAATAGTGCCAATAATAAATGCTCATTTTGCGGCAGACCAAGAGAAAAAGTCCAACTTTTAATCTCCGGAGCAAAAGCCAATATATGTAATGATTGTATAGAACAAGCTAATTTGATTATCAAATCTGAAGCGCCAAAACAAGAAAAACATGCTGATAAATCCCACGTGGCTAAGCCAATGGAGATAAAAAGCTTCCTTAATCAATATGTCATAGGACAAGACCATGCTAAAAAGGTGCTGGCGGTAGCAGTTTATAATCACTATAAAAGAATTGACCAAAAAATAAACGCAGACGACATAGAAATAGAAAAATCTAATATTATTATGGTCGGAGAAACAGGCACAGGTAAAACGCTACTCGCTAAAACTATCGCAAAACTATTGGATGTCCCGTTTGCAATTGCTGACGCAACAGTACTAACAGAAGCCGGATATGTAGGAGAAGACGTAGAAAGTGTACTATCCAGACTGCTGCAAGTTTGTGATTATGACGTAAATAAAACGCAAAGAGGTATAGTTTTTATTGACGAAATAGATAAAATAGCGCGCAAAAGCGACAACCCTTCAATCACAAGAGACGTATCCGGAGAAGGTGTGCAACAAGCTTTATTGAAACTGCTCGAAGGTACAGTAGTCGGAGTCCCACCACAAGGAGGACGTAAACACCCAGAACAAAAACTTATACAAGTAGATACTAAAAATATCTTGTTCATTTGCGGAGGAGCATTTGACGGAATAGAGAAAAAGATAGCACAACGACTAAATACGCAAGTAGTTGGTTTCAACTCTATTAAAGAAACCCAAACCGTAGAGAGAGATAAAATGCTGCAATATATAACGCCACAAGATTTGAAATCTTATGGACTTATCCCTGAAATAGTAGGAAGACTGCCCGTATTGGCGTATCTTGAACCTTTAGATAAAGACGCACTACGACAAATTTTAACTGAACCAAAAAATGCCATTGTCAAACAATATGTGAAATTGTTTGAAATAGATGGAATAAATTTAAAATTTGATTCGGAAGTTTTTGATTATATTGTAGATAAAGCAATAGAATATAAACTCGGTGCAAGAGGATTACGTTCAATTTGTGAAGTTATTATGCTTGACCTCATGTACGAAATGCCATCATTAGAAAATCGAAAATTTGTTGTGAACTTAGAATACGTAAAAGAAAAATTAGAAAATATAAATCCTAACAAACTTAAGGTCGCATAATTTTGGGATATTGAAATTTCAAAACAAAATAGATATTACATTTTCAAACCTTATTACCTTATTATTTAAGATAATAAGGTTTTTATTTATTCACTCCGTAGAACTGCACATAAATAACCACCGATAAAATCGGTGGACAAATATAAAAATCCTCCCAACTCCGAAGGAGTTGCACATAAATAACCACCGATAAAATCGGTGGACAAATATAAAAATACGCACAACTCCGAAAGGAGTTACATATTAATAACCACCGATAAAATCGGTGGACAAA
>DYQJ01000286.1 GCA_020719345.1 Draconibacterium orientale
ATAGGCACATAGACTCATAGAAAAATTAAGATTTTATAAACAACCCATTACTTATCATATTTTTATTTTTAAAATGCTCACTTCTTGAAAGTTGAGAATTGGAAAACAAATTCTATCTCTTTAAAATTATAATTAGTCATTTTATTCGCTCTATTCTCCACAATTAATTGTCCCAACTCGGAGATACCAACTATTTTTCCCTCAAAAACAATTCCGTTAGCTTTAAATTCTGACCAGATATTATAGCGATATAAATTCTTTATATAAATATCATTAAAATAGTTGAGATTATTAAGTTTTGTTGTAAGCCGCCGATACAACAAATTAAATTCTTTACTCAGCAACGAAAGTTCTTCTTCGGTATCAAATTCTTTATTTAAAATATTTTTCAAAGAAATAGGCAAAATCTTTTCTTCTCCAAATACGTTCTGATTAATATTCATACCTATCCCGATGACCGCATTTTTAAGGAAGATTCCCTGAATGGTGTTCTCTATCAAAATGCCGGCAATCTTTTTGTCCTCCACCAAAATATCATTAGGCCACTTGATAACCGCTTTAATATTTTTTTTTCTCAAATAGTTTACAATGGACACGCTCGCAAACTGTGAGAGAAAAAACTGCCGATGTGCCTCCACATTTTTAGGAAAGAGGATTATAGAAAATAATAAATTCTTTTTTGCCTGACTGTTCCATTTATTCTCCTGTAATCCTCGTCCATTTGTCTGATAATCAGCTAATATAACTGTTCCATCTGTTACTTCTTTTGGATTTTGCAACAGCTGTAAAGCGTAATTATTAGTAGAATCTATTTCATGGAACTTAATTATTTCTTTTGCTATCACCGTATTATTTTTCGTTGTAAATAAGTGTTCCTATTTTTTCGCCTACAATAATCTTTTTAAGCGAGTTTTGTTCAGCCATCTTAAAAACTATTATAGGCATATTATTTTCAAGACAAAGCGTAAATGCTGTTAAATCCATGACTTTCAATTGTTTATCTATCGTCTCTTTAAATGTAATATTATGATATTTAACAGCTTCCTGATTTTTCTTTGGATCCTCCGTATATACTCCATCTACATTTGTACCTTTGAGTAAAACATCGGCTTCTATTTCTATGGCACGCAATGCGGCCGCTGTATCTGTGGAAAAATAGGGATTCCCTGTGCCACCGGCAAAGATTACTATTTCATTATTTTCTAAACTTGCGACAGCTCTATTCTTGCTAAAGCGTTCAGCATACGGTTCCATTAGTGTTGAAGAAAAGACACGTGCTTTTTTGCCTTTATCTTCAAAAGCCGACTGCACTGCGATGGCATTTATACAGGTGGCAAGCATGCCCATGGAATCCGCTTTCACACGGTCGAATCCGCGCTTCGCACCTTGCATGCCCCGAAAAATATTGCCGCCACCGATGACAATGGCTACTTGTACGTTATAATCAGCAATTTCTTTTATTTCATCTACAAACTCACTAAGTACTTTATAATCAATACCATAACCGAGTTCACCTGCTAACGCTTCCCCGCTTAGCTTTAATAAGATTCGTTTATATTTGTTCATATATATATTTTTTTTATAAATAACACAATCAAAATTAAAATATTTTCGTTTTAAGTGCGCAAAGTAATAAAATTTATATATTTTTGCGCGTAAATAAGAATTTTTCTTAAAATAAAATTAATATCTAAACTTCTAAAATTTAATAAAAATGAAAAAAGTTTTTTTTACATTGGCTGCGTTAATTATTTTAGTGTTGAATAGTTATTCACAAGAGCCAGAAATGATTTTGGTAGAGGGCGGCGATTTCTACATGGGGAACACTATGTCGGCACAGAAAGAGGAAAAACCGGAACATAAAGTCACATTAAATGATTTTTATATTTCGGTATATGAAGTTACGTTTGATGAATACGATTTGTTTTGTGAAGCACGCGGACTTGAAAAACCCGATGACGGAGGATTTGGTAGAGGTAAACACCCGGTAATGAATATTAGCTGGGATGATGCAGTTATGTTTTGTAACTATTTGAGTAGAAAGTACAAATTAGACCAAGTATATGAGATAAAGAACGACACCTCTGGATTCTCTGTTACTTACGACTTATCTAAGAACGGCTATCGTTTGCCAACAGAAGCCGAATGGGAATATGCGGCTACCGGCGGAAATAAATCGGAACATTATGCGTATGTAGGTAGTAATGACCCTAAAGAAACAACATGGTTCGCCGAAAACTCTGGAGATAGACCAAGTGAAGTAGGAAAACTTAAACCTAATGAACTCGGTATATACGACATGGGAGGAAATGCATGGGAATGGTGCAATGACTTTTATGATGCTGCATATTATTTTAAAACTGAAGCATCTAATCCTAAAGGACCCGAAAAAGGAACAACTCGAGTGTACCGAGGCGCTAATTTTGCAAGTAAAAAAGAAACTCTCAGACCAACCCGACGATTTAGCTTAGGACAAGCGTACGAAACAGGTATGATAGGAATACGTCTTGTAAAAGGTAATAAATAAGTTTTTTATATTCTTGACACAGAAAATTTGTTAAAGCTTTAAATTTTGACAAATTTCTCTATCGCGTATATCAAAAATTTAGTTCATATTTTCACGCCGAAATTAGATTAACAATCTACTCGGCGTGAATGTTTTTGTCATAGAGACCACCACTTATAAAAATAAATAATATATTAATTAATTAATTTATGCTTTTCAACTCTTACGAATTTTTATTCTTTCTCCCAGTAATTTTTATTTTATACTGGAAAATATTTAATAAAAGTCTTAGAAATCAAAATATACTGATTCTCGCCGCAAGCTATTTCTTCTACGGATGGTGGGATTGGCGATTTTTATCTTTAATATTAATCAGTTCATTAATAGATTATTTTATAGGATTAAAAATTGCTAATCAACAAAATATAAAAAAACGAAAATTGCTCTTAGCAGCAACTATTTTTGTCAATATCGGATTATTAGGATTTTTTAAGTACTACAACTTTTTCATTGAATCTTTTTCTGACCTCTCCGCACAATTGGGATTACATGCTAATATTAATACTCTAAAAATTATTCTGCCAGTAGGGATTAGCTTTTATACTTTTCAAACCCTTAGTTATTCAATAGATGTATATCGTAAAAAAGTGGAGCCAACAAAAGATGTTATCGCATTTCTCGCATTTGTAAGCTTTTTCCCGCAGCTAGTTGCCGGACCCATAGAACGCGCAAAAAATCTGCTACCCCAATTCTTTGAACATAGAAACTTTGATTTTGAAAAATTCAAAGATGGATTGCGACAAATTCTGTGGGGAATGTTTAAAAAAGTGGTAATTGCTGACCAATGCGCACCGCATGTGAACGACATTTTTACTAATTACTCTTCCTATGGTTCAAGCACTTTATTATTAGGCATAATTTTATTTGCCTTTCAAATATATGGCGACTTCTCCGGATATTCGGATATTGCAATTGGAACAGCACGACTATTTGGATTTAATCTACAAAAGAACTTTAACTATCCTTATTTCTCTCGAGGAATAGTAGAATATTGGAGACGATGGCACATATCATTGTCCACCTGGTTCCGTGATTATTTATACATTCCACTTGGAGGAAGCCACGGCTCAAAACTTAAACAAATCAGAAATATAATAATAGTATTCACAATTAGTGGACTATGGCATGGAGCAAGCTGGAACTATGTAGTATGGGGACTTGCGAATGGTCTCTTATTTATTCCGAGTATAATAATGAAAAAAACAGAGCAATCTGAAGTCGTAGCACCGAACAGAATTTTCCCTACGCTAAAAGAATTTGCAAGTATGTTCGCTACATTTTGGGCTATAAATCTGACCATAGTATTTTTTCGGGCTGCTACAATAACTGATGCTTTCATTTATTTTGAACGTCTAATATTTTCCAAATTTTTGGAGATACCACTCTTTTTAGACTTTAATTTGTTGTGGATATTGCTTCTTCTAATCGTAGAATGGCTACAACGAAAACGAGAGCATGGACTGTGTATAGAAAATCTGCCACGTGCATTGCGATGGTTAATTTATTATGTTTTGGCGATAATAGTCTTTTTTTATTTTAATACATATCAGGAATACAATTTCTTATATTTCCAATTTTAATTTTTTTCATTTTTTCAAAAAAAAAGTAGAAAAAAATTTGCAATATAAAAAAATTGTTATACATTTGCACTGAAGTAATTCACCGGGGTAGCTCAGCTGGTTAGAGCATCAGATTGTGGATCTGAGGGTCATGAGTTCGAGTCTCATCCCCGGTACAAGGAGTTGGTTTTTACCAATTCCTTTTTTTTTTATACATCTTAACGTCTTGGCGTAATAATTAATTTCCCACAAAAATCA
>DYQJ01000051.1:0-230 GCA_020719345.1 Draconibacterium orientale
TGAAAATAAAATAAATAGCGTGTTTAGTCACCATTATTTTACGCTATCAAAAAATAACGAAACATTTAATATTGTGTTTAATGCAGAACTAAAATCATCATATCTTTATGCAAAATAAAATATTTTTCGCTATAATAGTTGCAAGTTACAACAAAGGTTTATTTTGTGTTGGAAAAATCAAAAATAACCCTAATTCTATGTCAATTTTTTCATAAAATATGGTTTATTTT
>DYQJ01000051.1:330-18410 GCA_020719345.1 Draconibacterium orientale
GTGTTGGAAAAATCAAAAAATAACCCTAATTCTATGTCAATTTTTTCATAAAATATGGTTTATTTTGTGTTGGAAAAATCAAAAAATAACCCTAATTCTATGTCAATTTTTTCATAAAATAAGGTTTATTTTGTGTTTTTATTATCAGTTAAATTGTTAATTTTCAATAGATTATGTATTATAGAAACATTTTAAAAAAATTGAGCGAGTGGAAAAACAATATTACTCGTAAACCATTAATTTTAAGAGGAGCGCGTCAGGTGGGAAAAACTACTGTCGTAAAAATGTTCTCTACTGAATTTGACTTTTTTATACATTTGAATCTTGATAAAAATGATGACTTTAAAATATTTGAAACAAATAATAATTTAGAAACCATAATTCAAATATTATTCTTAAAACAAAACATCAAACCTAAAGAAAATAAAACTATATTGATTTTTATTGATGAAATACAAAACTCGGCTAATGCTATCAAATTATTAAGATATTTTTACGAAGAATTTAATTATCTGTATGTTATCGCCGCTGGTTCGCTGCTGGAAACAGTGTTAGACAATAAAATAAGCTTCCCAGTAGGGAGAGTAGAATATTTGATTTTAAGACCATTTAGCTTTGAAGAATTTTTATTGGCTAAACAAGAAACCTCTGCGTTGGAATTATATAATCTTCTGCCCTTTGCCGAGTATGGACATGATAAATTATTAGAACTTTTTACCGAATATTGTTTAATTGGAGGCATGCCCGAAATTATAAAAAAATATATTGAAGCTAAAAATATAACACAAGTAAGTAAAATATTTGAAAATCTAATAACTACTTATCTCGACGACGTAGAAAAATATGCAAATAACGAGAATCAAACCAAAATAATTAGACATCTAATTAAAAATTCTTTTATTATTGCCGGAGAACGCATTAAATTTGAGGGATTTGCAAATTCAAACTACAAATCTAAAGACGTGGGCGATTGTTTTAGAATCTTAGAAAAAACTTTTTTATTGACATTAGTTTATCCTACAACTAATATCACTATTCCACTTATGGAAAATTTACATAAATCACCTAAATTACATGTCCTTGACACCGGAATTATTAATAAATTCGCAAGTGTGCAAATTTCAATTTTAAGTAACAATTTGTTAGACAATGTATATGAAGGAAAAATAGCCGAACATATTGTCGGACAAGAATTATTAGCAATACAAACTTCGGTGCTTTCTAAAAATTATTTTTGGACAAAAGAAAGTAGTCAATCAAATGCCGAAATAGATTATGTCTTACAAATAAATAGTTTATTAATACCTATTGAAGTAAAAACAGGAAAAACCGGCAGATTACGTTCACTGATGGAATTTATAGATTTAGCACCTCATAATTTTGCAGTAAGAGTTTACTCCGGCAAATTTAGTATTGAAAATTGTAAAACGCTGAAAAACAAAGAATTTTATCTGATGAATTTACCTTTTTATCTCGTAGGTAAAATATACGAATATTGTAATTTACTCGTTAATAAACTTTTTTAATAACTTCTATAAAAATGAACTATCCGATTTTCTCTATAATAGTTGCAAGTTATAACAACGGCGAATATCTTGCCGAATGTTTGGAAAGCTTAATAAATCAGACTTATAAAAATATTGAAATTGTAGTTGTTGACGACTGTTCAAAAGATAATTCTGTAGAAATAATAAAACAATATCAACAAAAAGACAACAGAATAAAACTTTTTGTAAATGAAAAAAATAAAGGTGTTGGTTATACAAAAAAACGCGGCGTAGAAAATTCAAACGGAGAAATATGTGGAACTATCGGCGCTGATGACACTTTAGATTTACAAACGTTTGAAATAATGATAAATGCACATATTGAAAATCCGAAGGCAAGTCTAATATATTCTACACATTATATTTGTAATCAAAAATTAGAAATTATAAAAATAAATAATGCCGTAAAAAGTATTCCAAAAGGCGAAACTTATTTAACATACAAAGACGCCACAAGTTCTACAATATCCTCATTTAGAACATTTAAGCGAAAAAATTATCTAAATACATCTGGTTTTGATTCGTATTTTAAAAAAGCAGTGGACAAAGACATTATTTTCAAATTAGAAGAAGTTGGCGAGACAATTTTTATTGATAAACCATTATATTTTTATAGACATCACACGCGAAATATTTCAATGAATAATCAAGGTTTAAAAGCATTTTTATGGGAAGTGCGCGCAAAAGAGAAAGCATATTATCGCCGTTTAAATACTGATATACCAAATATTAGCAAACAACAATTATTAAACGACTATTATTTTGCATTTAAAAATTTAGCTTTTCAAGCAGTAGAAAATAAACAAAAAAAAGAATTATTAAACATTTTTATTAACTTTGCAAAAGTTTTTAAAAACCCGATGAAGATAGCAAAATTTATATATTATATTTTGAGAGGTCATAAATTGATTAAGAATCGTTGAATATATCAAATGGTAATACAAAATTGGGGCTTCAACCCATACCAATGTTATCTTGTTTTTTTTAAGAGTACCCGAAATATTATTTCAATACCGACAAAAAAATTAAACAACAAAGTGCGACCTTTTAACTTTTCCAAAAAAACACTATTGATGATTAATATATAGTATTTTTTTTAATGCGTTAATTATCAATCATAAATATTAAATTCGTGTCTGTTATTATTTACCTTTTTTTTCACACATTTTACAAAAAAAAAAAAAAAAGTATAAAAAAATGCTTTTTTTTTTATTATTTTAAAAAAAGTTTTTACATTGTCGTTTGTTTACAGGGTAGCTAAAAAAATAAGGAAAATATTTTGTGCTATCGTTTATTTTGGTTTGTTTATTGTATATAATTTGAAAATTACGGATGAAAAATATAATTAAAATGAAGAATAAAATTTTATCGCTTCTTGTAGTAATTACCGCAAGTTTTACCGTCGCCTCGTCGCAGCAGTTTTCTGATGCACAGGTTAAGACCGCTTTGATATATAAGATAGTCCAAAATTTAGAATGGCAGAACGAAGCTTCGCTAAGTAATTTTACTATGGCAGTTTACGGACCGGATACCGCTGTGTACAATTATTTTAATATTCTGGCTAATACAAAAACTATAAAAGGTAAACCAATAAAAGTAAAATCCATCCCCGATTTCACTAAATTGAAAAGTCCGTACCCACAGCTGATATATGTCTCCAATCAACAAAATTATGAGATGGAAGATATTTTGAACAAGCTGCGAGGCGAAAATGTACTATTAGTAACCTACGACTGCAAAGAAAAAGAATACGTATTGATAAATCTCTTTTATAAAGAAGATAAAAGCATCAGCTTCGAAATAAACAAAACCACAATAAACGAACAAAATATAACCATCTTACCGGAACTTATTTTACTCGGCGGAACAGAGCTTGACGTACGAGAATTATACAAGAAAAAAGATAAGGAGCTAAAAGAAGAACGCATAAAAGTAGAACAACAAAAAGCCGAAATAGAAAAACAAAAACTCCTATTAGCCGAACAAAATGCCGAAATAACCAAGAAACAAGCCGAAATAGAAAATCAAAAATCAATGATAGAACGTCAACAGTCGGAGATTATAAAACAAAAAGACACCTTAAATATGATGATAACAGAAGTTGCTAAGCAAGAAGCGCGTCTGCAAGAACAGCTGACAAAAATGGACAAACAAAAAAGAGACATCGCCGAGCAACAAAAACTTATAGATAAGCAAAACGCCGAAGTGTTGGAACGAAATAAAGTTTTGGAAGACCTCAATGTAGAAATAGAAAAACAAAAAAGCGAGATAAAAAAGCAAGAAGGAGTACTCGGAGAAAAAGAACTGCAAATAGGTATGCAGCAACGTTGGATGCTTATGCTCTCCGCAATCATCGGCTTAGTAGTCTTTATGGTGATATTCGTTTTTATTAGCTACCGCAAAAAACAAAAGATAAACAAACAGCTTAACGAACAAAATATCGCTATCCAGAGAAAAAATACAGAAATAGAAAATCAAAGAGAAGAATTGCAAGTACAAGCCGAAGAACTGCTAAAAATTAATTCAGAACTGGAAAAACTATCAATTGTTGCCAGCAAGACAGATAATGCCGTTGTTATCATGGACAAAGATACTAATTTTGAATGGGTCAACGACGGATTTATTCGACTGTACGGATACAACTTGGAATATTTTAGAAAGAGCTTCGGCATAAATTTGCGTACCAGCAAACGAAAAGATATGAACGAAATACTTAATGGTTGCATGACTAATCATAGAACACAAATTTATGAAAACATCGTGGAGAAAAATGATGGAACAGTTAGCTGGGTACAAACTACTTTAACTCCAATAGTTGACGACGACGGCAACCTTAGAAAAATTGTTGCCATCGACTCTGACATCAGCAAACTCAAAGATGCAGAATTTGAAATAAATCAAAAGAACGAAGAACTCGTGGCACAACGAGACGAGTTAGAAGCTCAAAAAGATTATATCATGTTACAAAATCAACATATAAAAAGCAGTATCAATTACGCAAAAACTATACAAACAGCCATATTACCATTGAAAGAAGACCTGGATAAATATTTTGAGAACGCTATTATTTTCAAACCGAAAGACATCGTATCTGGTGACTTCTATTGGTACACTAACTTGATTTATAAGCAAAGAGAATATAACTTCGTTGCCGTAGTAGATTGCACAGGACACGGAGTGCCAGGAGCATTCATGTCAATGATAGCAAGTCGTCTGCTAAACGAAATAGTGCTGGAAACTAAAATATTCTCTACAAGAGACATTTTAACGCGACTGGATCTCGCCGTAAGAAAAGCTTTGCGTCAAGATAAAACTGATAACGATGATGGTATGGATTTATGTTTGTGCCGATTTGAAAATATTGACAACAAGATTAATGTCACATACACCGGCGCTAAAAGACCGCTAATATATTTTGATGTAAACGAACAAAAAATAGAAGTACTGAAAGCCGATAGAAAATCCATCGGCGGATATGTGACAAAGAAATCTAAGATAGAATTTACAGAGCAAGAAGTTATGCTAAATAAGGGTGATACTTTATACATGAGTACAGACGGTTTTATTGACCAAAGCGGTCCGGAAAGAAAACGTTTTGGAACTTTAGCATTCATGGAGTTACTCGAAAAAATAAAAACCGAAACCATAGATAAACAAAAAGAACGTCTTTTATACGAACTACAAAAATGGCAAGGTGCTAATGACCAACGCGACGATATAACTTTAATGGTCTTGAAAATAAAATGAAAATGAGAAACACAGCAAAAATAGAAATCTTAAATGATATTTTAAAGCAGCGATATTCGCAGCTGGAAAATATTTATACGTACGAAGGAATATTTGATAAAGATGTCATCTCTTTGTTTAGCAAAAAGATAGGGCTTGTGACTAAGTATTTTCCTCGCTCCCAGAAACGTCTGTTCCCAGTGTTTATAGAGCTGTCGCAAAACATTTCCTTCTATTCATATCAGCGCCACATGGTAGGAGATGATAAAGAAACCGGAGTAGGCACTTTATTGATAGGCGAAACTCCAGACTGCTTTTATTTTATTGTAGGTAATGAAATAGCAAAGAAGCCGTTAGAGGTTCTGACAAAGAAATGTGAAATAATCAACTCCCTCGAACGCGAAGAACTAAGAGAATACAAACGACAACAACGCAACTTAATACCCGGAACCAATGGCGGAGCGCACATAGGACTAATAATGGTCTCCTTAACAACCAAACGACCACTAAACATTAAGGTCTTTGAAATAGAACCTAATCACTTCTATTTCTCTATCCTCGTAGAAGTAGAAAAACTGATAAGTCAGGGTGCCGATGATAATTAAAAAAAAAAAATCAAAAAAAAGATTTTTATTAAAAAAAATGTATATTTGTGAAGGTTAATTATTCTATCAAAATGCAATATTATGAGTGAACAAAAAAAATTTAGTTTTAGCTTATATGAATATCATAATCTGTTTAATCAAAATATATTGATGTCATATAAGGGTCCTATAGACGAAAGAGTGATGTCTGTAATAGGAGATAATATAGATGTCCTATTAAAAGATAATCCAGAAGCGAGTAAAAAGATTTTTAAAATATTCATGGAGCTTGCTCAGAACGTATGGCTGTATTCCACAGAAAAAAGCAGACTAAGTAATGACAAAACAATAGGAACCGGAACCATTGTCATAGGCGAGTTCGGAAATTATTTCACTTTTATAACAGGCAACGTGGTAAGTAATGAAGATATTTTGCCGGTAGTCGAAAAGTGCGAAATAATTAATTCGTTAGACCGCGAAAGTCTAAGAGAATACAAACGTGAACAACGCAGACTCGCTAAGCACAGCGACAAATCCGGTGGCAATATAGGATTAATACAAGTAGCACTAACCGCCGAAGGTCCATTAGATATTGAACTTACCCCCGTAGATGATACTACATCGTTCTTCTCTATAGCAGTAAAAGTAGATAAAAAAGAAATCAAGAATAAAGAATAATAATATGGAAAATAACGAAAATATTGAATTGGAAGACATAATAATAGAAGGGTCGCACAAAAACTTTTTCACCCCGTCTGTTAATTTTTGCGTGAAAACCGGAATATGTGAACTCGCCGGCGAGTCATTCCTCGAAGATACTGTGGAGTTTTATAAACCTTTAATAGAGTGGCTGGAAACTTATGCAAGTGATATAAAAAAACCGCTCGCATTTATTATCAAGCTGTCTTATTTTAATACCAGCACCTCTCGATGTATTCTCGACCTGCTCAACGTGTTGAAAGATTATGAAGATGACGGAGGCGAAGTGGTGGTCAACTGGCACTATGACGAAAACGATGCCGACATGGAAGAAGATATAGAAGACTATATGATTGACACCGGATTAAAAATAAATCTAATCCCTTTGTAGTTTTCTAACTTTTACAAAATAATTTCTGAAATGGAAGATATACATATAAAAGGATATAAATCTTCATATATTGTGCCTACTGTAGAATTCTCTGTAAGCACAGGAATTTGTGAAATATCAGGAGAATCGTTCTTAGAAGAAACGGCTAAATTTTATTTTCCGCTACTTGACTGGATAAAAGAATTTACATACTCGGTAAAAAAACCTATAACTTTTATCTTTAAGCTTGTCTATTTCAACACAAGCACCTCAAAGTGGATATTGAATATACTTAATGCTCTGAAAAGATATGAAGAAAACGGAGGCGAAGTTATTATCAAATGGTACTATAACGAAGATGATATTGATATGCAAGATGATATAGAAGATTATATTATTGACACCGGACTGAAAGTTGACTTATACACTTTTGATAATTAAAAATATAAATAGATAATAATTTAAAAATACTAAAGAAATGCACGGAGTAAATAAAGTAACATTAATAGGAAACGTTGGAAAAGACCCGGAGACAAGATATCTCGAAAGTGGAATACCTGTTTCTACTTTCTCGCTTGCTACAAGTGAATCTTTTAAGAACAAAAACGGAGACCGAGTAACTGCCACTGAATGGCACAATATAGTACTATGGAGAGGGCTTGCCGAACTCGCAGAAAAATATGTCAGAAAAGGGGACCCGCTTTTTATAGAAGGCAAAATACGAACACGAACATGGGAAGACAAAGAAGGAAGAAGAAGATACACAACTGAAATAATAGCAAGCAACATGATAATGCTATCACCTCGCGACAAAAAAGACATCGACGAAGTGGACATTCCTATAGACGAAGACCTGGATATTTCAAGTCATACGGAAGATAATTTAATGTTCTAAAAAATAAATTATTATACCAAACATGAGATTATACTCTATGCCGGTGTTAATACTCTTATACCGGCATTGAGATGTCTTGTGGTTTCGTTTAATATTATTAATTTTTATTGTAACAAAATATGTTTAATCATTTATTTCTCTTTTTTCAAATTGACACTAATCCACCAGGAGCAACCGAAATTGTTGTCATCTTTATTATTATTTTACTATTAATATGCTCCGCACTTATATCAGGATCAGAAGTAGCATTTTTTGCGCTAACTCCCGCAGATGTGAAACAGATGCAGGACAGCCAGAACAAAGTAGACAAACAAACACTTTTGAATATAGAAAAAACCGAAAAACTACTGGCGACAATACTCATAGCTAATAACTTTGTCAATATAAATATAGTGATATTCACTACATATCTGACAAGCTCCTTATTTGTATTCAAACAACCGCAATGGCTCGGTTTTGTAATAGAAGTCATCGGTATAACTTTTTTGATTCTCATGTTCGGGGAAATTCTGCCAAAAGTATATGCTACTTATAAAAGCAGAAAATTTGCAACATTTATGACATACCCTATGTATTTTATTATCAAAATATTAAGTCCGTTTAGCTTCTTATTAGTAAGTTCTACTTCGTTTATTAATAAAAGAGTCCATGTTAATAAAAAAATATCTATCGAAGACCTATCAGAAGCAATAGATATAGCGCTGGACGATAAAACAGAAAAAAAAGACATATTACAAGGTATAGTTAGATACGGATCCGTTGAAGTCAGTGAAATTATGACACCACGCATAGATGTGGTAGCAGTTAGTATGGAAACAGACTTCGTTGAATTAAAAAACATTATCAAAGAATCCGGATACTCACGAATGCCCGTATATGTAGAAAGCTTTGATAATATCAAAGGAATATTATACATCAAAGATTTGATAACACATTTGAATAAAACAGAATACGACTGGATACCGCTACTCAAAGAACCTTACTATGTGCCGGAGACAAAAAAACTTGACGACATGCTCTCCGAATTTCAAACAAGAAAAATCCACATGGCAATAGTATCTGACGAATACGGAGGAAGCTGTGGAATTATCACATTAGAAGACGTGCTGGAAGAAATTGTAGGCGAAATTAATGACGAATTCGACGAAAAAAACAAGAACTTTAAAAAAATAAATGACAGTACCTACGTCTTCGAAGCCAAAATACAATTAAAAGATTTATACAAAGTTCTACAAATAGAAGACAACATCTTCGACGACATCAAAGGAGAAGCCGAAACACTTGCCGGACTAATTCTTGAAATAAGAAAAGACTTCCCTAATAAAGGCGAGATAATACAATGTAAAAACTTCACTTTTCACATAGAATCGGTGGACAAGCGAAAAATAAATTATATTAAAGTAATTATTAATAAATAACATGCGATATTTTTATTTGATAATAGCTCTATTGTTTGCTCTTGCTAACACCAGCTGTCAGCAAAAAAGTAAACCTAAACAACGCGAATATTTTAGAATAACTTTTCCGAACAAAGAAGTAGTGAACTTTGATACGCTGTACCCTTATAAATTTCAATACCCGAAGTATGCAAATATTAAGATAGATACCGACATAAATACCGAACCTTTTTGGATAAATATAAACTTCAACTCCTTCAACGCAAATGTGCATGTGAGCTATAAAAAAATAGAAAATAATCTGGAACAACTTTTACAAGACTCCCGAACATTAGTTTATAAGCACGTAGTTAAAGCAGATGCCATAGAAGAAATTATGATTAATAAAACAGCCGATAAAGTTTACGGAATTATTTATTATATCAAAGGAAATGCCGCAACTCCGGTACAATTCTTTGTCACCGACAGTACAAAACATTTTCTAAGAGCGTCACTATATTTTAATGTTTACCCCAATAAAGACTCGCTCGCACCGGCAATTAGCTTTTTAACAACCGACATAGAAAAGATTATTGAGACTTTTCAATGGAAAAATTAGTACGAAATATCATTTTTTATTTTTTTCGTAAAGTTTTTTTATAAGATTTGTATATATAGATTTTTTTTTTTACTTTTGAAACTTAAATTAAAAACAATTGTAATTATGAACATTCCAAGTAATTTGAAGTACACAAAAGAACATGAATGGATAAAAGTTCAAGGTAACGAAGCCGTAATCGGCATTACCGAGTTCGCACAAAAAGAATTAGGAGATATAGTTTTTGTGGAAATAGAAACTGAAGGAGAAAGCTTAAGTCAAGGTGCTAATTTTGGTACCATAGAAGCAGTGAAAACAGTGTCGGATTTATTCATGCCTGTAGCAGGAGAAGTACTAGCTGTTAATGATAAAATATCAGCTACACCAGAAGTGATTAATAAAGACCCTTACGGAGACGGCTGGATGATTAAAGTTAAAATAGAAAAACCGGCACAATTAAGCAGCTTACTTAGCCCCGAAGAATATGCTAAGCTTATAAATGCTTAATTTATACCTTATAACGAATTAGTTATAAAAAATGCAGACATTTTTGGCTTCGCAAATATACCTATTATTTGGCGAAGCCAAATTTTTATTAATCTAATATACAAAGATGAAGTTCAATTTAGCAGACAAAGTTTTTACAACAGTTAGTGAGATTATTGATAAAGAAAATAAAGAAGCTTATATCATCGGAGGTTGGGTGCGAGACCTTATTCTCAACAGACACTCCAAAGATGTGGACATCGTAGTAGTAGGTAGCGGTATAGAACTCGCTAATAAACTCGCTAAAAAATTAGACACCGCCATCACAGTTACTGTCTTTAAAAATTTCGGCACCGCAATGTTCAAATATCAAAATATTGAATATGAATTTGTCGGAGCAAGACGTGAATCGTATAACCGGAACTCGCGAAACCCTATAGTAGAAGATGGAACATTAGAGGACGACCTCCACAGAAGAGACCTCACGATAAACGCACTCGCAATTAGCTTACAAAAAAATAACTTCGGCGAACTAATAGACAAATTCGACGCCATCAAAGATATTGAAAATAAGATTATTAAAACCCCGACAAATCCGGATATCACATTCTCGGACGACCCATTACGAATGCTTAGAGCGATTAGATTTGCTACTCAATTAAATTTTAATATAGAAGAAAAAACCCTTCAAGCCATTAAAGATAACGTTCAGCGAATTTCTATTATCACAAAAGAACGAATAAATGATGAACTAAATAAAATCATTATTTCAAAAAAGCCATCTATAGGTTTTTTAAAATTAGCAGAAACAAACCTGTTAGAAATTATATTTCCCGAACTTTATAATTTGAAGGGCGTAGAAATTGTTAATAATGTCGGACACAAAGATAACTTCTTCCACACTGTTCAAGTATTAGATAATATTGCTGAAAAAACAGACAAACTATGGCTCCGTTGGGCAGCTTTACTGCATGATATTGCAAAACCTATTACTAAAAAGTTCATCAACAACGCCTGGACTTTTCATGGACACGAGATGGTAGGGGCTAAAATTATTTCTAATATCTTTAACAAGATGAAGATGCCGACTAACGAGAACTTAAAATATATTCAAAAACTCGTGGGACTGCATCTGCGACCAATAATTCTTAGCTCCGAAGAAGTAACAGATGCCGCCGTCAGACGACTGATAGTAGAAGCTGGAGAAGACTTAGATGACCTCATGACGCTTTGCGAAGCAGACATAACTTCTAAAAATGACGAAAAAGTTCAACGTTACATGACTAATTTCAAATTAGTGAGACAAAAAATTAAAGAACTCGAAGAAAAAGATGCCCTTAGAAATTGGAAATCGCCAATCTCTGGCGAGCAAATTATGGCTGCACTAAACTTACAACCATCTAAAACGATAGGCATAATTAAAGAAATGATTAAAGATGCCATTTTAGACGGAAAAATTGAAAACAATTATACAGCCGCAGAAAATTATATGTACAAATTAATACAAGAAAATAATTTTATAATTTGAAGATGGAAATATTAAAACTAATATCTGAAAACTCATTAGACATTATTATTATTATTAACAAAAATCAAGAAATTATTTTTGCTAATTCTAAAATAAAAGAACTGTATGGTATTGATATACAATTGAATATAACTACATTAAAAGATATTGTTCTCCAAGATACAATACAGATATTTAATAATAAAACAATAGAAATACAAAAAAACAAACATAACAGCTTCAAAATTGAACATATACAAAAACGAACAGACGAAACTAAATTCTGGGCAGAAATCATTGTTAATAAAATTATTGACAACGAGCAAGCCGATTTTTTAATCACCATTAAAGATATAACAGAACATAAATTATTAGAAATGTCATTTCGCGAAAGCGAACATTTTAATAAAAGTATCATAGACGCAACGCCGAATTGCATTAAAATATTAGACCTCGACGGTAATTTACAATTTATTAACTACGGCGGCGTAAAAATATTAAACATAAAAAATATATTTGACATCATCGGAAAAAGTTATGTGAAATTTTGGAACCCAGAATATCATGATATTATTAATAAACTCATCGGCGAGGCTAAAAATAATATTAAAGGCGAGTTTGTCGGAAAATTTAATATTAATAATCAAAATAAATGGTTCAATGTCAGCTTTGCACCGCTAAAAAATATAGACCACATAATAACTGACATCCTCGTTATTTCTACAGATATAACAGAGATAAAAGAATCGGAAGAAAAATTGCAGGCACTCAACAAGACAAAAGATAAATTTTTCTCCATCATCTCGCATGATTTGAAGAATCCATTTAGTGCGATAATGGGTTTTTCCGAACTTATTTTGAAAAATATTAAAACTATCAATCCGGACAAATTAGAGAAATATGTACGAGCAATATATCAAAGCTCGGTCAGTGTGCATGTATTGTTAGAAAATTTATTAGAATGGGCGATAGCACAAAACGAAAATATTAAACTTACCTTGAAATATATTAATATCAATAACATTGTGCTGCAAATTATTACACTACTACAGCTGCAAGCACTCGCTAAAAATATAACCATAGAGTATCAAGAAAATCCCGAACTAACAGGAGTAGCCGACGAAAATATGCTAAGAACTATTTTGAGAAATCTTATCTCCAATGCTATCAAATATTCGTTTGAATCGGGAAAAATTATCATCAGCGCGCAACGACAAATTATTAATCAACCTGAAATAGTAAAATTTACTGTCACTGATTTTGGCACCGGAATGTCACCAGAAAAAGCGGAGCAGCTTTTTAAATTCGGAAGCGACACTAGTACACCCGGCACCAATGCCGAAAAAGGAACAGGACTGGGATTAATTTTATGCAAAGAATTTGTTACTCGTCACAACGGCGAAATTTGGGTAGAAAGTCAAATAAATAAAGGTAGCACATTCAATTTTACGATAAGATGCTAAATAACAGAACGATAAAATACTTCGCCGGACTGAACGGACTGCGTTTTTTTGCCGCATATCTTGTTGTATTGCATCATGCCGAGCAAATTCGCATGAAATATGATATGTTTAACTGGAAAACGCTATCTATTTTCAATCAGGGAGATACCGGAGTAACATTCTTTTTCGTTCTTAGCGGTTTTTTAATCACATATCTACTTTTAAAAGAAGAATTTGTAACAAAAAATATATCTATTCGCAATTTCTATGTCAGACGCGTGCTTAGAATTTGGCCCCTATATTTTCTGCTTGTAGCAATTGGACTTATTTTTTTACCATATATTCTGCAATTGCTTAATTTTAAGTACGATATGCCTTATACGTTTTCACAAACTATTTTTTACTTCATCTTTTTTACCCCGTTTGTAGTAAATATTTTGTTTGGACATCATCTTTTAGAACCTTTGTGGTCAATCGGAGTAGAAGAAATTTTTTATCTCATGTGGGCGCCATTAGTTAAATTTTTCAAAAAATATGTATTGCCGCTTATTTTGTCTGTCATTCTAATAAAAATCGCACTCGGTTTGTTTGTATATTTTGCTGACATAAATAATATATTTGCTAAAATTGTATATATATTAGAATTTGAAGCCATGGCAATAGGAGGAATTGCTGCTTATCTGGTCTTTAATTTAACCGAAGAAATAGAACATAATATTCTGTTTAGCAAACAGATACAAATTATAATGTTTATTATTGTCATCACTCCGATATTCTTTCGCGATTTTTTGATAGAAAATTTATTCATCGCAAAAGTTATTTTTAAGACCCCTGTTTTTTCTAATCTCCTAAAAATGACCTGCTTTGCTTGGCTGATAGTGAATATTGCTATCAATAAAAAAACTATTATAAAATTAGAGAACAAGCTTTTTAACTTTCTCGGAGATATTTCATACGGAATTTACATGTATCACATGTTAATTATTTTTGCGGTGACACTATTTTTTGCAAAATATTTCAATATGTTGAATAATATATTAGCAAGCATTATTTTTTATGTGATAATCACCGCCGCTACTATTGTATTGTCTTATCTCTCTAAAAAATTGTATGAAGATAAATTTTTATCTTTAAAGAAGAAATTTGAACATTAATCTTTCTTTTAATACTCTGAAAATGAAAAAAATAGTTATCTTTGGAGCAGGAAATTTAGCGACTAATTTAGCCGTCAACTTGCAAAATGCCGAGTTTGAGATAGCGCAAATATACAGCAGAAATATATTAAATGCTAAAAAACTCGCCGAAAAAATAACGGCTCAATACACCGACAAATTAGAAAATATAACTTCAGATGCTGACATATATTTCTTTTGTGTCTCGGATATCGCTATTAATCAAATACTTGAAAATATTACGCTGTCACATAAGTTGCTTCTCCACACCGCAGGCGCAGTAGATATTAACATATTAAAAAAATATACTGATATGTATGGAGTATTTTATCCGATGCAAAGCTTAACGAAGAACAAAATTATTAGTTTTAAAAAAATCCCTATCTTGCTGGAAGCGAACAACAAACAGACCAAAGATATTTTATACGAAATGGCTAAAAAATTATCAGATAATGTCACTTTTGTCAACTCGGAGAAACGGGCATTGCATCATTTGATAGCCGTTTTTGTAAACAATTTTACTAATTTTATGCTTAGCTGTGGATTTAAAATTTCGCAAAACGAAAATATTGACTTTTCTATATTTCATGAACTTTTGAAAGAGACAACAGCACGAGTTATAGCGACAACAGAAGACCCGTTTCTTTTTCAGACCGGACCCGCTGTCCGACAAGATGTCATCACGCTAAATAAACATTTATCTTTGATAGAAAAATATCCGCAATTTAAAAATATATATCAATTTATTAGTGAAAAAATAACAAATTATGATACCACATTTTAGACAGAAGTTACATAAAATCAAAGCATTAGTCTTTGATGTAGATGGCGTTTTTTCCCAATTTTTTGTTGTAGATAGAAATGCCGAATATCTGCGAATCATGAACGCAAAAGATGGATTCGCCATACGATATGCCAAAGAACAAGAATATATTATAGGAATTATTACCGGTGGAAATTCGGAAGCCGTAAAAGAGAGATTTTTGGCACTCGGCATAACAGATGTCTATCTCGGACAACGTTACAAGATGACCGCATACTTAGAGTTTTGCCAAAAATACAACCTCACAGACGATGAGATTTTATACATGGGCGATGATTTACCTGATTTTGAGATACTTAAAAGAGTAGGAGTCTCATCATGTCCGGCAGATGCTGCACGTGAAATATTAGAAATTTGTGACTACATCTCCGATAAAAAAGCCGGCGAAGGATGTGTCAGAGATATAGTAGAACAAGTGATGAGAGTACAAAATAAATGGAATTATCTAACCGACAAAAATATAAATGTATGATATACAATATAATAAAATTAATTCGGCTACAAAATCTTTTGATTGTTGCTCTCACACAATACCTCATGCGATGGGCTATAATTACGCCGCTTCTCGCACAAAACGGCTACTCATTGCAATTCTCAGAACTTGACTTTTTTATTCTCGTCCTCACAACCACGCTACTCACTGCCGGCGGATATATTATCAACGACTATTTTGACACGAAAACAGATTTATACAATCGTCCACAAACAGTCATCGTAGGAAATTTCATCTCCCGAAAGCAAGCACTCAAACTGCACATTATTTTTAATATAATTGCCGTAATATTAGGATTTTATATCTCCTACAAAATATCGCTACTAAAATTTGGACTCGTCTTTCTGCTCATCTCCGGAATTTTGTGGTATTATTCGTCTAATTACAAGCGCGAATTTTTAATTGGAAATATATTAGTTGCTATTTTAACCGCACTTGTCCCGCTAATGCCGGCGCTATTTGAAATTCCAAGTCTGAATATTAAATACATGGAGCTCTTGGTAGCACGAAACTCTAATTTCTATCCTGTGTTCTTCTGGTGCCTCGGTTTTGCCGGTTTTGCTTTTCTTACCACGCTGGCTCGCGAAATAATTAAAGACATAGAAGATTACGAAGGAGATAATATATACGGCAGAAATACTGTCCCTATTATACTCGGAATAAAATATTCTAAAATTATTATTGTCGCAATTATTCTTTTTACGATGTTTGCAATGTACTTCGTACATTTCAAATTTATAAATAATTTAGTCTCACTGATTTACATTTCTACAATACTTATTATTCCTCTCGCTTTATTGATATATAAAATTATTAAAGCCCGCGAGAAAGACCAATATCACCAAGCAAGTATGCTTACAAAATTGATTATGCTGCTCGGTTTAATGTATTCTTTTGTAGCACTTTATATGTTTAATCTCAACTAAATAAATATCATGCGAAGCTTCTTGAACTTGCCAAAATACGAATTTAGTATTAAACGAAACACTGACGGCAAAGAAATTATTTATGACCCAAATAGAAAACGTTTTGTCGTGCTAACCAAAGAAGAATGGGTGCGACAAAATTTTATTTGCTATCTGATAGAAGAAAAAAAATATCCCCGACAATTGATATGTATAGAAAAAACTATCTCTGTCAATAAACAAGTTAGAAGATGCGATGCCGTAGTTTACAACAAAAAAGGTGAGCCGCTCGTAATTATGGAATTTAAAGCGCCACAAATAAATATCTCGCAAGAAGTATTTGACCAAATAGCCGGATACAATTATAATTTAAAAGTTGATTATCTGATTGTCTCCAACGGAATACGACATTTTTGTTGCAAAATAGACTATCTCAATCAAAAACATAAATTTAGAGATGAAATACCTAATTATCAAGATATTATTATTAATGATAAATTCTAAACAATTGCAACTATACTCAATACGGTTATAAATTTTACTTTTTATATTGTTGTATTTGTTATGTGTTAGGTATATAAAACTTAACACATTTAAAACGCTTTTAGTATAAAATATGATGCTTTTTCCTGTCTGACGTGGAGACCAAATGGTAAAATAGCGGTCTTCATTTTTTTTAATATACTATAAACGGCAACTTTGCCAAAGTTTTAATTACAAAACAATTACATAAAAATAAAAGTTCTAATTATAACCGTTTAAAGTATAGTTTAAAAATCTTTTTCGCGGTCATAATAGACGAGGTAGCAACGGATTAATATATTATTTACAATAAACGTGTCTTCCTTTATTTCTTCCGGATATTCTATTTTGCTATCCAAAAAGACTAAGTAAATACCTTCCTGTAGTCCAAGTTTTTTACAGTAGTATGCAATTTGATTTTTGCCTTTTTTGTATTGTGATTCACTGTAATATTTTTTTGTCTCAAATAAATATTCTTTGCCAAAAATATTTATAATCAGGTCACTTTTTCCTAAACCGGCATCTGCTTCTCTATAAATTTTGCCTTCTAAGACAGAAATTACTGAATCTATATATGTTTCAAAACTGTATATCATTGCTGCTTCGGGAATTGAAATAAAATTTCCTTTGTCTTCTTTTTCACGATAAGGTTTAAAACTGCGTTTGCAGATGTAATCTTTATAACGTTGAATAAGAAATTTGGAACTGTAATTTTTCCAGTGATAATACTTATAAACCTTATATGTTCTTATATGCCTTATATGGTTCAAAAAATTTATCACTTAAAAATTTACACTACCAAAAACTTTCATTCCTCTCATTCCTTTGTGGTTTCTTTTTATAATGCGACTAAAATAAATTCAACTTTTTTGATTAATACCATTTTTTTTGGTAACTTTGCGAAAAATAAAAATTTATAACAAAGAAACATAAAA
>DYQJ01000287.1 GCA_020719345.1 Draconibacterium orientale
CTACTTTTTAGAAAAAGTGAGAACTACTTTTTTGAATTTATGAAAGATGCCATATATGGTACATCATTCATGCCGCACGAAATTCTAAATTAGATGATAATAACAGAATCATCTGGATCATTGTAAGTATTTTTGGCGGAGTCATCGGATACGGAATTTATTGGTACCTCCACATCTGGAAAGTTAAAGACGAGAACGAAGAAGGTATGAATCTGTACAATCCGTACAATTAACTTATAAAAAATAAAAATATTAAACTCAAAAAATATCTTTGTTTTGAAAAAAAAAATTATTTTTGCGAGATACTAAAAATAAAACAACTTTAAAAGATAGAAAATGGCATTAAGATGTGGAATAGTTGGATTGACCAACATCGGAAAAACAACAATATTCAATTGTTTCTCCAACACTAAGGCTGAGGTAACAAACTATACCTTTAGCTCCTCGAAATCTAATATAGGCATGGCTTTTGTACCCGACAATCGCTTATACGAACTTGAAAAATACCAAGTAACAGAAAAACTCGTCCCTACAACCGTAGAATTTACTGACATACCCGGATTGGCTAAAGGTTCTAATAAAGGAGAAGGAAATGGAAATCAATTCCTCGGTGACCTGCGAAATACTGATGCTATTATTCATGTACTTCGCTGTTTTGAAGACGCTAATTTGCCACACATAGAAGGATCAATCTACCCGGTTAGAGACATAGAAATATTAGACTTTGAACTACAAGTTAAAGACTTAGACGCAGTTAATAAGAAAATAACTAAAATAGAAAAACTCGTCAAACTCGGAGAAAAAGGCGCCAAAAAATCTTTAGACAGCTTAATAAAATTTAAAAATCATCTTGACGACTTTAAAAACATTCGTTCATTAGAACTCAACGACGACGATATATTAGAACTGGAGGACATGTTTTTGCTAACATCAAAACCTATACTCTACGTCTGCAACGTAGATGACGACTCGGCATCAAAAGGAAATAAATATGTTGAAAAAGTAGAAGAATATTTGAAGGGACAACCAACAGAGGTCATCGTCATTGCCGCTAATTTAGAAGCAGAAATATCGGAACTTGACCCTACGGACAGACAAGAATTCTTAAATGACGCAGGACTAACCGAACCCGGAATTAATAGACTCATCCGCTCCGCTTTCAAATTATTAAACTTACAAACATTCTTCACCGTAGGACCAAAAGAAATACGCGCATGGACTATCAAAAAAGGGTACACAGCACCCGAAGCAGCAGGAGTAATTCATAGTGACCTAAAACGTGGTTTCATAAGAGCAGAAGTAATGAAATATCACGACTTCATCACACTTAAATCAGAAGCTACATGCAAAGCTAACGGCAAATTTTATATAGAAGGAAAAAATTATATAGTGGAAGATGGAGATATCTTACACATTAGGTTTAATGTATAAATTTTAATAACAAATAAATAATAAGATGAATGAAACTTTGAAACAAACAGTGCGGGACTCTAAATTTGCAAGATGGTTTGCATTGGGAGTCGTTTCGCTTACTATGTTGTGCGGGTATTTTTTAACGGACGTCATGTCACCTTTAAAACCCATGTTGGAGAAAGAATTATTGTGGGACAGTACTGGGTATGGGATTTTTACAAGTGCTTATGGTTGGTTCAATGTGTTTTTATTAATGTTGATTTTCGGAGGTATGATACTCGACCGTATGGGAATACGCTTTACCGGACTCTCCGCAGCAATTATTATGGTATTAGGAACAAGTATTAAATATTATGCCATAACATCTACTACAATGGGAGATATGGTTACAATACCGATACTGGGAACAATGAAAATGCAAGTCCTCGTCGCAGCACTCGGTTTCGCAATATTTGGAGTCGGAGTAGAAATTGCCGGTATAACAGTCTCTAAAATTATTGTAAAATGGTTCAAAGGCAAAGAGTTAGCACTTGCAATGGGACTTGAAATGGCGACAGCACGTATGGGTACATTACTCGCATTGGCGCTACCAGTAAAAATTGCTAAGTACTTTGGTGACGTATCGGCTCCTATTTTATTGTGTTTGATATTGTTATGCGTAGGTTTGATAATGTTTTTTATCTACACTTTCATGGACAAAAAATTAGACGCATCGGACTTAGCCGCCGGAAATGACGCTTCGGAAGAACCTTTTAGAGCTAAGGACATCATCTTAATAATTAAGAACAAAGGATTTTGGTATCTTGCAATTTTATGTGTTCTATTCTACTCCGCAGTATTTCCATACCTAAAATATGCCTCTGATTTGATGGTTAACAAATTTGGTATTAGCGAAGATTACGCCGGACTTATACCGAGTATGCTACCGTTGGGAACTTTATTTTTAACGCCATTCTTTGGTAATTTATACGACAGAAAAGGACGAGGAGCAGATATAATGATACTCGGCTCGTTGATAATTATTTTTGTGCATGCAATGTTTTCTATACCATTTTTAAACCACTGGATAATTGCTGTATTTTTAGTAGTGCTTCTCGGCATAGGATTCTCGCTCGTACCATCGGCTATGTGGCCATCTGTCCCTAAAATTGTCCCTGAAAAACAATTAGGTACAGCATACGCACTTATATTCTGGATACAAAACTGGGGACTTATGGGAGTACCTTTATTAATTGGAGCAGTCCTTGACTATGTAAACCCAGATATATCAGAAAAAATAAGCAAAGGAGATACCACAGCTGTTTACGACTATACCATTCCTATGTTGATTTTTACTGGTTTCGGGGTATTAGCTTTGCTCGTTGCATTCCTACTCAAAGCAGAAGATAAGAAAAAAGGATATGGATTACAAGTGCCAAACATGAAAAAATAACAATAAATGATTTGGATAAACTTTCATATATTCGCATCTGTAACTATGATTTTGTGGCTCCTCTCCATAACGATAGGAGTCACTGAATATCTCGCAAAGAACAGAAAAAATATTCTTTTCCGGATGGCATCCACATTGTCTATTGTTGGAATAATTATTTTAACGATATTTATTTTGGTATTATGGAACCAATTAGAACGACCATCATTTAGAACTCTCGGAGAAACAAGACTCTGGTACTCACTATTTTTATCTGTGATAGGTACAACGGTGTATATGAGATGGCGATTTGTTTCACTATTGATATACAGTAATTTGATGGCGATTTTATTTCTGATAATCAACGTAGCAAAACCTGAAACATACAGCAAAACGCTGATGCCTGCTTTGCAAAGTATATGGTTTGTGCCACATGTTATTGTTTACATTATTGCTTATGCTTTTTTGGGATTTTCTACTTTAATTGCTATTTATGCCTTATACAAACATTATTTCAAAACCCTCGACCATAAAATACTCGTGCTTTCCGACAATTTTGTCTATCTCGGTTTTGCTTTTCTCACATTTGGACTCATTTTTGGCGCATTCTGGGCGAAAGAAGCATGGGGACACTACTGGACCTGGGACCCAAAAGAGACATGGGCTTTTCTTACTTGGATAGTTTATTTACTCTACATGCACTACAGATATTTCAATCACACGAAAGTTAAAAATCAATTGTGGATACTTAGTCTCGCTTTTGTGATACTGCTAATGTGTTGGTTTGGAATTAATAGTCTGCCTTCAGCACAAAACAGCGTTCATGTTTACTCTAATTAAAAATTAGGCTAACCCATATAAAGTTGGACAAAATTTTGAACCATATAAGAATTATAAGGTCATATAAGTTGTACGAGTCAATCTTATATGACCTTATATTCCTTATATGGTGGATTTTTTTATCAAAGCTCCAAGCAAGTTGTCCAAGTTTACAATGATAGCCAAAAATTAAAAAAACGTAGAACAAAATGGAAAATATTACTTTAAATCAAATACAAGATTTTGTTGAAAATGAGACGTTTGCCTTATTTGGAGTCTCTACGGTTAAGCACAAATTCGGGAACAATGTGTTATTAGAACTTAGTAAAAAAGGAGCTACAATTTTTCCTATTCATAAAACGATACAACAAATTGAAAATCACAAATGTTATAAAAATATACAAGAAATACCGCAAAAAGTATCCGCCGCTATTATTTGTACAGCACCTCAAAATACCGACATAATTCTAAATGACATAAAAACGCTCGGAATAACTAAACTGTGGCTACAAAAAGGAAGCACTAACCCTAAAATCATTGAAACATATTCCAAATATTTTGATAATTTCATTCATGGAAAATGTATTTTTATGTTTTACAAACTGGAAGGAATACATCATTTTCATAAAAAAATAATAAAGTTTTTCGGAACTCTTCCTAAGTAAATTGGTAGCGTATAAAAATAGTGACCAAAATTCAAATTTACTGATTTTTCAT
>DYQJ01000288.1 GCA_020719345.1 Draconibacterium orientale
AAAAATCAGTAAATTTGAATTTTGGTCACTATTTTTATACGCTACCAAAAAATTGCTTTATTCTATTGCAACTTCAGTACCTTTTAAACCAAATATCAGTAAGTTAAGTGAGAGAACCGAAATTTCGCGACCTACGTTACTAACTTTTTTGGATTATTTAGAAAATGCCGAAATTATTTATCAACTCTCTGCTGATAACATAGGAGTTAGCAGTCTAACAAAACCCGAAAAAATTTATTTGCATAATTGCAATTTATTAAATATACTCGCCGAAAACAACGAAAATGAAGGAAGTATTCGTGAAACCTTTTTTATGAATCAATTATCGGGAACCGAAAAAATTAAATATTCTAACGAAACAGATTTTTTTGTAAATAATAAATACAGTTTAGAAATAGGCGGAAAGAACAAACAACAAAAACAAATTAAAAATCTAAAAAATGCCTTTGTTGTAAAAGATAATATAGAAGGCGGAATTAATAATATTATTCCACTCTGGCTCTTTGGATTTTTGTATTAATCTATGAACTTTGATTTTTTTGATTAAGATGATTAATCATAAAAACAAAAAAACTCCCCCAATTCACTTTTTTATAGTTGGTGGGGGAGTTGTTTTTTACAAAGATGTCATAATGACTTTGTTAATTTATTACTTGTTATTATCCCATTGCATCTTCATCGGAGGCGACTGTTTCTTGAGTTGTAGATGTGGTATTATTAGTAGTCGATGTTCCAGTTGCTGCGATAGTTTTCTTTTGGTCGGAGCTTGTGACGTGGTGCATCACCTTAGAACCAAAATAGAATGCTATCATCATTTGAAATGCTATCATAAATTCCTTCACTTCTTCTTCAAAACCAATAATTCGCACGTTAACTAATTCTAATATAATTGCTACGTATAGCAAGCTCATCGTTAAAATACCTCTAAAAGTTCCTCGTGGCATCCCAAAAGTTTCATCTTTATACGGATTCGGATTGTCCTTAGTCCATCGGTTGGAAAATGTAAACCTTTGAAATAGTAAGATAATAAAAATTAAAACTAAAATTAACCAAATAAATATTGGTGTGAGGACTTGCCATAAAAATTCTCCATTATTTTCCACGAAGTAATCTACTGCGTCCATGTATTTATTCTCCATATTGATATATTTTAAAAAAGTTTATTGTTATACAATTATTTTTATTATAATAATATTGCGGCAGTTACAAAAGCTGCAACCGTAGTTATGCTACCCGCAATTATAGCTATTCTTGCTCGGCGTCTGTGTCGCTCGGCTATTTTTCCCATTTCTTCTAAGTTAGTACTGCATTCTCCCCATATCTTCTTATAATAGTCTCTATCTTTTTCTAAGATAATAATGAGTTCGTCTTTCTCCTTGCTTTGGGTCTCTAATTTAGTAACTTTTTCTGCGTACAGAAGGTTTTGCTCTTCGCATATCTTATATTTCTTTGCTACAGCAATAGTTTTTCTTACTTGTGCGTCAGTGAGAACCCAGAGAGTGTCTTCTGTGGGTGCTACTTCTAATTTCTCGCCGGGTACCACCGGTTTAGGATATTCTTGCGCCAAGACAACATTGCTCCACAAAGAGACAATGATTATTAATAAAACAAAATGTGTAATCTTTATCTTATCCATATATTTCATTTCCATATATTTCATTAAAAGCGTTTTTTGTTTCGTTAATATTCATTCCATCAACATTTTTATCTATATTCTTCTTCTTTTCTTCAAGAAGCTGAATTTTAGTATCTAATAAATCTATGTCTTTTTGCAACTCGTCTATCTTAGTTTTTTTCTCGTCTATTTGTTTGTCATACTCGACGCGGTGTACTTGTTCTTCTTTTTTTGTTTGTTCATTCTTAGCTAAGATATCTTTAATATCGGAGCTTCCTTTTCCTTGTCCGCGGATCCAATTCATTACTAATTTGTAAGGACCCGACAATAAAGAGATAGCAACCGCCAGCCATTGCCATTTAACGTTCAGATAACCTTGTTCATTAAGAAATCCTATCACAAAGAACAGAACCGCTAAGATGATTATTATATATATCCACTTTTTCATAATGATAATTATTTTTTATTCGTATTCTATAAACTTAGCTGCTACCCACCCTTCTATTTCTACTTTCACATTGTACCAGCCGTTAGACTCGGAGAGGATTTTAACCTTCGTTCCCTTTGTTAGCGGCTTTGCTACTAATTCGGCTTTAACATTTGGTAAAGCACGTATATTTAGATTATTAACATTTACGCGTCCCGAGTCAGGCAAATCTTCTTCAGCATCATCTACTCGCGAGCTGCCACCGAGCAGCTGAGTACGAATTTTATCCAACGGAAAAGCCGGACCAGGGTCGGTCTTGCGAGTCGGTGCTATCTCTTCGTGACCGAGAATATATTTCATGTTATATTCTTCTATCAAAACGGTGCATAAGTTTGTGACCGCAGTAATTTGCTCTGGAGTATAAATATGCCAAAATTTTGGGGTAGATTGATTTCTGTGAATTGCCTCGATGACCTCGCTCGGATTGAATGCCTCCCCGTACCAAGACCGATAAACATTACCGCTCTTTGTCAGCGGACCGGCATTTACTATCTCTATTCCTACGGAATAATTATTGTATCCTGTCCGTCCATTGTAAGAACTTTGTCCGGCGTGCCATGCAATTTTATTGAATGGAACAAGCTGAGTAATACTTCCATCTCTATCTACTACTAAGTGTGCCGACGACAAAGACTTCGGATTCAGCAGAGTATTGATAGATGCTGAAGCGTTACCCGCCGTATAATGCAAAATTATCGTATCCAAATTGCCTTTAACAAACTCACCACTTTGATTAGGAGACTCCCGCATTTTATTTACATTATCCCCGGATAATAAATGGTTTTTTATTTTCATATCGCAAAATTTAATTTTAAAATTTCGTATAAAAGTATATATTTTTTTTTATAAAAAAAAAAAAAACTTTTTTTTTTATTAAAATAAATATTTTTTATTTTTGTAAAAATAATTAACGAGTTATGAAACATATAGTAATAATACCGGCGAGATATAATTCCTCCCGTTTTCCGGGCAAGCCCCTTGCAATGATTAATGACAAAACGATGATACAAACTGTTTATCTACGAGTCCAAAAATTTGTCCCTGACGTTTATGTAGCAACAGATGATGTTCGTATTCAAGAACATATATTAGACTTCGGAGGTAAAGTCGTGATGACCTCTGACTCTCACAAAAGCGGGACTGACAGATGTGCAGAGGCAATAGCACAAATAGAACAGCAGACGAACACTAATTTTGATATAATTATAAACGTGCAAGGAGACGAACCTTTTGTGGAAGAACAGCAAATTTTAAAGCTGATTGAATGTTTTGAAGACCCCGATTGTGAAATAGCTACTCTGATTAAACAACAACACAACATAGAAGATATATTGAATCCGAATATAGTGAAGGTTGTTATCAATAAAAATAATTATGCCATCTATTTTAGCCGCTCCGCTATCCCGTATGTGCGCGACACACGAACTGACGACTGGGCATCTGCTTATAATTTTTACAAGCATCTGGGTATTTATGCGTACCGAAAAAATATACTCAAACAAATAACTATCTTGCCGCAAAGTGACCTCGAACTCGCCGAGTCACTTGAACAAAACAGATGGATAGAGAATAATTACAAAATAAAAGTTGCTACCACAGATATAGAAACCATTAGTATTGACACAGTTGACGACCTCAATAAAATTGTAACTAAAAAAATATAAATTTATTGTGAAAAATTTGTTTTTTTGGAAACATTTTTGTAATTTTGTACGTATAAGTACATATAAATAATTACCAACTTTTAAAAAAATGACTAATATGAAAAAATATATATACAAACTGATATTTATAATTGTTTTTGGAATAGTATCTCAGGTGAATGTCTTTTCGCAAAGTACTGATTTGTTGTTTACTATGCAGTTTCAAAATGCAAGTGTGCATCAGGCAGTGATTTATCCGAACCCTGTTTTAGATAATAAGTTCAAAGTTAAATCGGAACAGATAATCTCCTCGGTAGAAGTAATAAATGTCATCGGAAAAACTGTTTATCAATATGTTAATAAAACATATTCTACAGGTGATGTCTTTATAAACACAGAAGACTGTGAAAAAGGTATGTATTTGATAAAAATAACCTTTGACGATGACGAATATATAATAAAAAAAATGTTAATTAAGTAGTGTTGTTATTGTTTTTTGTGTTGTTACAGGATGGCTGCCTCAAAAAGTGCAGCCATTTTTTTTGTCAATACTAAAATATTTGATAGCGTAAAATAATGGTGACTAAACACGCTATTTATTTTATTT
>DYQJ01000289.1 GCA_020719345.1 Draconibacterium orientale
AGTAGTCTCTGATATGTTTACTTTACCAACTTCGCATGCAGCTTCTATTCGTTTGGCTATATTTACGGTGTCGCCCCAGATGTCGTAGGCAAATTTTATTTTTCCTACTACTCCGGCTATCAATTCGCCGGTATGTATTCCGATTCGGAGCTGCCAATTAGGTAAATTAACTTTATCTTCTTGTAGGTGAACCATTTGCATATAAAATTGTATCTCCAATGCCGCGAGGACAACATTGAACGGATTGCTTCGGTTTCTAAGCGGCACTCCGCCTACGCACATGTACGAGTCCCCGATTGTCTTTATCTTTTCTATAAAATGTTTGATAATAATTCCGTCAAAATCAGAAAAATAAGTATGTAAAGCGGACACAATTTCGTCAGGGGACAGATGTTCGCAAGACTTAGTAAACCCTTTGAAGTCGGTAAACATAACTGACGCCTTTTTATAATTTCGTGGCTTAGCATAACCTATAGTTTTTAGCTGTTGCACAACGTGATGAGGTAATATATTAGACAAAAGGTCATCTGTTTTTTGACGTTGTTCTTCTACAAGCTGTTTTTGCAATAAAATTTCTTTTTGTTGTTTTTCGAGTTTGATGTTAGTTTGTTGCACGTCGTCAGTTAAAATTTTCATCTGCAAATTTTGAGCAACCAATTCGCGCTCAAAGTTTTTCTCTTTTGTTACATCGGTCTCTATGGCTATAATTTTCTCTATCTTATCTTCGTCTAAGATTGGTGTTAATGTAGTTTGTATCCATTTAAAATCGCCATTTACTTCACACTCGTTAACATAAGTTATTGGTTGTTTATTTTTTTGCAAGAGCTGTAAATATTCGGTAGCGCGTTCTTTATCAAAACTGACATTTTTAAAATTAGCGCCGTATTTTTTTATAAATTCATCTAACTGACAGCCATATACATTAACAAAACTTTCATTTGCCCATTCCAGATTGCCTTCGTTACTGATTAAAATAGCGACATTGGCGGTTTGGCGAATTATTAGACTTAGCTTGTTTAATTCTTCTACATAATTTTGATTTTTTTGTCTATTGAGTTCGCTCTTTTTTTGATATTTATCAGCGATTAGCGCGGCTTTTATTTTGAAAAAAAATTCTATTTTACGATATGGTTTCATCACATAGTCAAAAGCTCCCGCATTGAAAAGTAATTCAAGGTCTTTGTCATCGCCGTAACCGGTCTGTATTATTACCGGAATTTTGGAAGTCAGGTAATTCTTTTTTAAATTTTCCAGAACTTCTAAGCCATCTCCTTTGGGCATCATATAGTCTAAGAAGATAACATCCGGTAGATTTTCGCATGCCATACGGTATGTTTCTTCGCCATTTACAGCAGTAATAATCTTGAAATCTGGATTATACTGTTGCAACAAGACTTTTAGCAACGTGATATTATATTTTTGGTCGTCGGCTATTAATATAGTATGTTCCATTATCTAAGATTTTGGGATATAACTAAATTTCAATATAACAAATTATACACTATTTCTGTTTGTTTGGCACTTTTTTGCCACGAAAAATGATTCAGACGTTCTTTAGATTTTATTATTAGTCCTTCTTTCAACTTATTATTTGTCAATATGTTTTTTATTTGCTCTGCCATCTGCTGTTTATCTGTCGGATCAAAATATATTGCAGCATCTTTGGCTATCTCATAAAAACAGCTGCTGTTGCTAAGTGCGGTTGGACAATTATTCGCAAAAGCTTCCAATATAGGCATTCCAAATCCTTCATACAGTGAAGGGTAAACAAATAACTCGGCATGTTTATAAAATCCATATAAAACATCTGATGGCACTGAAAATTGATGAAAAATGTTACTCATCTTTTTATTTTCAAACATCATCAATTCTTCTTTTGTAAATTCTCCGCCTCCGAGACAAATAACGTTCATCTCGGTGAAAGTTTTTAACAATATTTCTATAGCACTTACAAAAGTATAGAAATTTTTGTGCCGTTTTCGTTCACCTACGAACAAAATATATCTGTTTTTAAAAAGATATTTTGTAAACTTCTCCTCGTCAAATTCCTCCTTAGAGTAACCATGATATATTACTTTTATTTTTCGCGGATTAATTTTTAAGATGTCTATCAAATCTTGCTTCGTATTTTCGGAAACGGCTATTATTCTATCGGCTTTAGTCGTAATAAATTTTTTCCACTCGATGGTTCGGTCGTTCTTTGAAAAAAGATGTGGAAATTTCTCGTGAGTCATGTCGTGAACGGTCAAGACAAACGGTTTAGTATTAAGATAATTTAAAAAGTACGGGTCATAATAAGTTGGATGAAAGATGTCATATTTTATCTTACCAAACGTATATTTTTGTTTTATATTATTTATTTTTGATAAAATAACTTTCTTTCCCTTAAATTCTATGCTCGGCAGGAAGGGACGTGAAGAAAAATTTGCCGACTGTTGAATATAATGATTGTTAGTATATATTTTCGGCAATATACAATTGATATTTGGCGAGAAGTTATGGAACAATTCTACGAAATACTTAGAAATCCCGCCAAATATTTGCATACTAAAAGCTTGGTGGTCATAGAGTACGTTCATTTTTTCTTCAATGTTGTAATTTTTACACTCTTCTCCGAATTTTTTATGTCGTTTCTTATTCCTCTATTTTTTTTCACTACAGCAGCTAAGTCGTCAGTAATAATTTTATAACCAGACTTTACCTCATATTTTATTTCCTCAAATTCTACTTCGGTTTGTGCGTTCATTATTAAAGTTTCTACTCCAAAAGGAGAGGAGCAAACAAATGTTTTCGGAATTTCATAAACTTTATTTGTATTATCTTTGGTTATTTCGTAATTATCAAGTAACAAAACTAAGGTCTCATCAGCGAGTACGGACATCAGACGAATATAACATGCTTCACTTGCGATGACACTAAATTTAATTTTTTCGCCTTCATATATAATAGGATTTTCATTTCCTTTACTCGTATATATTTCTACATTAAAGTCGGAGTCCAGAATGGCATTGTCAGTTAATATTTTGGCTTGTTCTTTTACGGCTTCTATATTTTCTACTTCGTATTTTGTATCTGACAGATATTCAATTAAAATTTTCTTGTTTATAGTTCGTATTGTTTGGTCATTAGAATTAATGAGGACTAAATTTATTTGTAAATATTCGCCATCTTTCCAATAATTTCCGGCAAGTTTATGTTCTGTGAGGTCTGTTTTATTAAATACTCCGCGGTTGACTCCTCTTTTTACAGCGTAACCTCCTACTTCCACTAATTGTTGTTCCATCATAGTGGCAACTTTATCTGAAAATTCGGTAGCCGAGCCGGTTTCTTTATAAGTAATATTTTTGAGATAGATATTTTTAATATTTGTTAGCAACGTTATTTCATTGGCTACCATCATGCAAAGCTGTTCTATGGTAGCGGGTTGCAAACTGCGGAGCAAAAATGTTCTATCTTCTTTTTTTGAAATACTATTAGAGGTGCCGGTAACTGCAATATTTTGTGTCCCGTTGGTTATATTTTTTTTAAGAAAAATATTTTGAGTAGTAAAAGTTTGAAATTTATCCTCCATTTTAAATTCGCCGGTAATGAAGTAGTCAGGGGTTTGATTTTTTAGGAATTTCTCCCAATATTTATTGTCTCCACTTGGGGTGCTAAAAAAAGTATTTTGACTAATTGTTTCCAAAGTTGTATCTACTATAATTATCGTATATTTTTTTAATGCTGTTAATTCTGTCTCTAATTTTTTCGCGAATAATTTACCGAGATTAGTTTTTAGAGTATCAGAGCTGCCATCATTGTAAATAAAATATAGCACTGCTAATTTAGATGCTTTTGGTAACTTATTTTTCTCTGCTTCACTTACTATATTTTTGGCAAGCTGCTTGGCAGCTTCGTCTATTATAGTACTTTGCTCCATGATATTACACGAGCTACGATGCATCACCCCAATACAATTTATAAATACAAATATCAAAACAAATATTTTTTTCATATAAATAAGATTAAAAATTTGCGTAAATTTACTAAATATTTTAAAAATAAAAAGATTCGGGCATATATTTTTTTTTTTATGTAAAATTGTTTTAAAAAAACTCAAAAAATTCGTTTTATTTTTTAACTTTGCGAATCTTTATTAATTAGCTACAATAAAATAATAATAAAATGGAACCAAGAAAACAATTAAATCTCGGAAACTCCGATTTTAAAAGTATAATGACAGAAAATAACTATTTTGTTGATAAATCGCTACTTATCAAGGAAGTTATTAAATCTGAAAAAGAAGTAATCTTATTACCCCGACCGCGCAGGTTTGGAAAAACGCTAAACCTCTCCATGTT
>DYQJ01000052.1 GCA_020719345.1 Draconibacterium orientale
TTGATTAACAATTTCTCGCAGAGTTTCGCAAAGTTTTTCGCAGAGTTTCGCAAAGTTTTTCGCAGAGTTTCGCAAAGAAAAAAGTGTAACCTACTTTTAAGCGGTTATGAAAAATGCCATTTATTTGTGTATTTTTTTATTTTTTTATTTTGAATTTCTAATGTTTTCCATATTGAAAACCTATTGAAAGAAGCAGTTAATGAGCCAACTCTTGCTTCCATACCGTCTGAAATTACCAAAACAGAATTGTAATGAAACAACGAAGGTGCAAATTGTTTGTAATTATCTAATTGCGTAAAGCCCTTTTCTAATGTTGCATTTCTCTCACTTGGGCTTTTGAGTTTTTCATTTAGATAACAAGTTTTTTTAATATGCCTAATAACAATTCCAAATCATCTATTTTAATTTCCGGCTCTAAAATATATAAATTTGATTTCTCTAATTTCAAAAATTGCCATGCAAGCCCTGATGTAACAACACCATAAATAATTGGCTTTTCAATTTTATGTGTTTGATTAAAAATTGTTGCAGCATACATTTCGGCGGCACATTGTCCCCAACCACCTTCTAAAATACCTCGTTTGGCTTCAACAATAGCAACAACGGGTTCACGCAAAATAAAAATATCGGGATTTTTGCTGATGATATAATCGCAAACACCATTTAAACCTCTTTTACTGTCAATATCAAATTGCTTTCCGGAAAATATACTGATTTGCTTTTTCGATATTTTACGAATTTCTGCAAGCACCGGTGAAACAATTAATTCAGACCTTGCCTTTTCTGATAACTGAGCCATTGCCCAATCTCTATTTTCTGCCAAGTAATTTATTAATCCTTCGCTTGCTTTTTCGGGCTGTATTTCCGAAATGGGTAATTTGCCGGTATGAACCGACAGCCCAAAATCGTTGGAAACCTTTTCTAATGTAAATTTATTATATGACATGGCTTTCTAATTTTATCGCATTTTCAATTAAAATATCTTTTAATGCTTTTAATATTTTGAAAATTTCAAAAATTTGTGGACTATCCGCAGTAAATGAATAACTTAAACAATAATCAGAATTTTGTAAAACAACAAATTGCCACATTTTACCTATAATAGAAATTCCATAAACAGGTTTAGAATTGTTATTTTTTTGAGAAGCGGCATACATTTCAGCTATAACTTGAAACAGGGGATGATTATTAGGGGCGGTTTGCCGTTTGTATTCCTGTAAGCAAAAATACGGACTTATAGGTTCGGTTTCACCGCTTGCCACGAGCATATCAGCTTTTCCTGTCAGTAAAAAATTTTCGGTTTGAACTTCAATAGTCCTTTCGGCAAACATAGAAAAATAATCGGTATTAAAATCAACCATTGCCATAATTGGTCCGATAAAATGCTCACTTAACTCAAATTCATTCCATTCCTCAATTCTGCGAAGCATCATTTTTTGTAGTTTTTCTGCTACAAAAGTTTCAATATCTGTAATTTCAGTAGTTTTTGAACGGTCTAACCAATTAGTAAGAAATTCACATTTTTCAACATTTTTCAAACCAAGTTTTTTACGTATTATATCTTTGGTTACATTGCTATAATTTATCGTTTCCATTTTTTCTTGTATTATATGTTTTCTACAAAGTTACAAAATATTTTTGAACTTTCAAGAAATCCTTTACTTTTCAAAAAAATATTTTCCAACTATTAAGTTTTTCTTAATAATTCATTCAAATTTCGGCATGTTTCATTTATTAGGTTACACTTCTTTGCGAAACTTTGCGTTTTTACCTTTGCGAGACTCTGCGTGAAATATTTGATTATCAATTTCTCGCAGAGTTTCGCAAAGAAAAAAGTGTAACCTACTTTTAAGCAGTTATGAAAGATGCCCATTTTTTCTTGTTTTTCTAATTCTTGTACATTACTTTTGTGCATGGCAGTATGCTTTTTTGTTTTTTTAGTGCCTCTAATGTAGTAATATTTTAGAGTAAATAAATAAGAAATACTGCCTTTTTTATTCATTTTTTTAATATAATTTTATTTTTTTCTTATAAACTTGTATTTACTTGTATATAAGATATTTACAAGAAAATTATATAGATTATGAATTATTGAGGTTAGTAGTCATGTTTTACATAGTAATTGACAGAAAATAATGTAATTAATTAACATTAAATAACTTATTTATGCATCAAGGTGTAGGTTTACTAATTCAAAATGAACGAAATGATTTATTCTTCATTCAACAAAAAGATGAGAAATATTCGCAAAAAAAATGGATTGGAGCATATTCATTTTGGGGCGGAGAAATTGAAAATGGAGATTTAACAATTTACGATGCTCTTTTAAGAGAATTAAACGAAGAAATATTAACTTCTATTGATTTTTTAAAACACGATTTTAATTTTATAGGAAAATATACTGTAAATAGCGACGAAGTTTATCTATTTAATTTGTATTTATTAACTTTAAACGAATTTCAATTTCTGGAACTATGTAATGCAGAGATTAAAGAAGGTAATGGTGTTGTGATTAATCAAAATGAATTAATAAATGGAAATTGGGTTTGGGGATTAGAGCAAGTGATAAAAAACTATTTTGAAATAAATTGAGCAAGTTTTCAAAAAAATGTCAGATGTCAATCTAAAAACCAAAAAGACAATTCCGTAAGGAATTGTCTTTTTTCAAATCTAATTAGTTAATAAAAACTTTCGTTACCTTAGTGTTATCTCCGTTATGAACTTTAACAATGTAAACTCCGTTAGCGAGATTCATTTCCATTTTATTTATACCTTGATTATTTAGATGTTTTTCAAATAATTTGACACCTGATAGGTTATATATTTCTACATTATAATCATTGTTGTCAAAAATTTTGATATATACGTTATTGCTATTAGAATAAACTACTACGTCACTGTTTTTGATATTATTTACATTAACAGAGGTATAGTCAAAAATAATTTCAAAACGGATATCTTCTTCGTTTTCGTCGTAACTAAAAGTATAATTTTCTGTTCTGAGGTCAGCAGTTTCATTCGTCAATAAGTCGTGTAATGTAACTTTAATCCCAGTGTTCGCAATTTGAGTATTAGCCGATATTTGATATTCTCCGGTTGAGGAATGGAAGAATACAGGGAATTTAACTATTTCTTCTTGTTGTATGTCAAAGATATTAATGGCAAGCATTTCTTGATTATCAGTAACTGAGAATAAAGTAGTCGTAGTAAATGCGTATTTGAAAGCATCTTTATTACTTTCAAAATTTTTGTCTGCTCCTTCTTCTATGCCGAAGAATATTTGGTCAGTCGTTGTTTCATTATTTACCGTTAGCACTAAGTTATCAGCGGTGTATTTGTCTTGAGCTTTCTTAGTCTTTTGTAATCCTTTAATATTGTGGAATTTACCGGTATTAATATCTAATGTAGCTGTTGTTACTTCGTTATTTGTTTTTAAGAAGAATCCTTGGAATGTAGCAATAGTTTGGTCACCTCCGTTAAGTGAAATACCTGTTCCTTGTTGATATACTCCGAGCGAGTTTGTTGCAGGATTATATTTGTAGATAGTATTTTCTATTCCGTTGAGTTGCAATTGTTCAAAGTCTATTGCCGATGTGTAAGGGTTTCCTAATAAGTTCCATCCGCTGATGCTTGGTGCTTGTGCGGAGTTGTATAGAGTAGTTGATTGTGCGCCATAATTTAAAGTTCCGGTGAATTGTAAATTTACCTCTTCAAATATTATTGGGAAATAACCTTTCATCGTTTGTAGTTCGTTTTCAGGTGTCATTTGTGTCCATTCCGGTGTTGCTTCGTTCCAGTTAAGTATTGTAGCCGGTGCAAAGTCTGCAACTTTTGCTCCCATTATAGGCGATGCGATGAAACCTGAAGCAGTTGAAATATTTTTTTCTAAAACAATATTTCCGTTAATTGCTTGTCCTTCTGTATTGTCAATAAGCGAAGCTCCGTCAGACAAAATAATAATAGGCGTTTCATCTGTAGTGTTGCTAATAATTTGCGCTCCTTCGAGTATAGTTATAGAGGCATTTTCCGAAGTAGAGATAAATGTTTCGGTACCTTCTTGTGATAGTGCTTGGTCAAGATTTATAGTTGCTCCATATCCCACAACGAGATTTGTATTTCCTACTAATCTTTCTATGTCCTGTTGTATTACAATATTTCCTGCTGTTAGAGTAGCGTCAGCTTTAATAGCTCCAATTGTATCACCTACTAATACATGTCCGTTAGCAATATATAACAATGGGGTAATTAGTTCCGGTGTTCCTGCTTTATTTTCTATGTCTTGTTGTATAACTATATTTCCTCCGTTTGTTGCATTTACACTTGCTGTAGCAGCTTTATCTTTGCTCATATTTCTAACTTCAACAGTTCCAGATTTAATCCAAAGTTTTGCTTCGTTCTCTATTCTTTCTATATCTTGTTGAATGACAATATTTCCGCCTTCCACTAAAATAGCGGCATCTACAGCTTTTACGGCATAAGAGTTATCAACAATAATTTCTCCTCCTGCACCTACGATGATACGGTCGTTAATAATTTTATTTTCTATATCTTGTTGAATAACAATATTACCGCCGTCTCCTACATATACATTGGCTGTAGCACCTGCTTTGGCAGTGCTGCTATTTTGTGCTATTTTCATGTTACATCCGCTTTGCAATGTTAAAGTAGCATACGAAAATTCGCGTTCTATATCTTGTTGAATAACAATATTACCTCCGTCTCCTACGCTTAAAGTAGTTTCTGCTTTACGTTCTATGTCTTGTTGTATGACTATATTTCCACCAGAGCCAATTTCTAATGTTGCGTTTACATTTTTGATGTTACTCTCGCGTTCTATGTCTTGTTGTATCACTATGTTTCCTCCGGTGAGTGCGCTTACCTCTTTAGTTAGTGCATTTCCAAAAATACCAAGATAACCTTCTGTCCCTATTGCTAATGTGTGATATTTAGCATCATAACCATATACTAAAATAGTGTCTCCAGAGATAATAACATTGTCGTATTCAGTAGGTACCATTTCAGGTGTCCATGCGAGTGGATCATTCCAGTACATATATTCTGTTTGTGGAACGTTGTGAATAGTAGCTCTTACAAGAATGGTAAGAAAATCAGCGGTAAAACAGTCTTCATTAGATACCGTCCAAGTCAGTGTGTGATATCCGGGTGCGAGATTGCTAACGGTCGTGTTATAGTCGGAGGCAGTAGCAAAAATTACTGATGTTTCATCCGATGTCCACATTCCTGTAGCAGATGCTGTAGGTGCGCTTGCGTTAAGCATGAAAATACCGTTTTGTGGTAACGTAGTGAGTATTACCTCTTGGTCTTCTCCTGCTGAGACATTGAATATATTATTAAAATTAATAGTTACGTCATCTTGTGCTTGACAACCATATTGACTTGTAACAATCCATCTGAAAATGTTGTCTCCTTCGGAGAGATACAATATTTCGGTGTTAGCTTGCATAGGATTTACTATCGTTGCTTCACCAATTACTCTTGTCCATTTTCCTGTATGCGGGGTAGGGTCATTTGCGCTCATTGTAACGTTGTTATAACAAAGGACTTGGTTTTCTCCTGCATAGGCATATAGTTCTTCGTACAATACATTTACAGTGTCAGTGCTTTCGCATTGGGCGTTTTGTATTTTCCATACGAATGTATTAACTCCGCCGGCAAGTTGTTCGGCTGTAGTAGATGGACTTAATGAATTAGTGATAATAGCAGTAGGGGATAAAGAACACCATGTGCCTGTTCCATCTGTAGGAATATTACCTTGTAATTGTGCAGTTGTTTCACAAGCGGTGAAATCATCTCCTGCAAAAACTTCCTCTTTGTTATTATAAATAATTACTTCGGCATAGTCATTACAAGTTTGATTTGCTACATTCCATCTCAATATATTGGCGCCAAATTTTAAATTATGAACATAAGCATAACGGTCTGCAGGGTCAGAAAAGTATATAGACTCATCTGTTGCAGTCCAGTTTCCGACATCTTCAAAAGATATTTCTTCGGCAAATAAATATGTTGAATCTTGACATACAGATATATTTTCTCCTGCATAAGCAGAAACCATCATATTTGTTACTGTAATGGTATCCGAATCAAAACAATTTCCTTTCGTTACATTCCAAGTAAATTGAGAAACTCCTCTTGTCATATTAGATACCGTAGCCAATGCTGATGTATTATCGCTAAAAAGACCAAATCCGGAAGCGATGTCCCAGTATCCGTCATTTATAACATTAGCTGTTAGTTGTACTGTTTCATTACAAGTGAGTATATCATCTCCGGCTTCTGCCACTACTTCGTTATTAGTAATAACAAGTTGTTCTAATTCGCTGCATTCACCTTTTGTGACTGTCCATGTAAATATATTTATTCCAGATGCAAGTCCTGTGGCAGTTGTATTATATGCTGTTTTGTCTGCTATTATGGCACCGCTGTTTACGATATTCCATTCTCCAGTTTCACCTATTGTTAAAGGTGAGCCATATAAATCGGTAGTATTTTCACATATTTCAAAATCTTCTTCGGTGTAAGCCGAAACATAATGATAATTAATAATTAGTTCGTCATAATCATAACATTCATTGTAAGTAACAGTCCAGATGAATATATTTTCTCCGGGTTGCAAATTAGTAACTGTGGAATTATATAGGGTTGGATTTGATATTGTAGCGCTAGTTTCGTTGACGTCCCATGAACCTGTTCCCATCATAGAATTATTAGCCATTAATGTAGCCGAGTTGGTACAAACTTCTATATCATCGGCTGTTACTGCTGTTACCATATCATTGGTTATTATAACATCTGCTGATACAATGCACTCACCGTCAGTAACTGTCCAACGCAAGATATTATTTCCTGATTGTAGTCCGGTAACATAAGTATTTGGGTCAGTAGCATCTACAAAAATTGCGGAGCTGTTAATTGCTGTCCATTGTCCTGTTGCTCCCGGCCATAATTGTTCTGCCATCAGTTGTGCTTCTGGTTCACAAACAGTAAAATCGTCTCCTGCGTAAACTGTAAAGCTATTATTAATAACAATTAGATCTTGCGAATCACTACAAGTTCCATTTACTACGTTCCAAGTGAAAATATTTTCACCTTCATTCAAATTAGTAACAGTGGTAATATTAGATGCTGTATTTGCAATTATTGCCGTAGGCGCACTTACAAGTGTCCAATATCCTACTCCTTGTGAAGGTGCTGAAGCAGTTAGAGTAGCCGAATTATCACAAACTTCTATACTCCCAGATGTTGTAGCTGTTACCATATTGTTAGTAATGATAACATCCGCTGATACAACACATGAGCCATCAGTGACTGTCCAACGCAAAATATTACTTCCTGCTTGTAGTCCGGTAACATAAGTATTTGGGTTTGTTGCATTCACAAAAGTTGCGAAGCCATTAACATTTGCCCATTGTCCTGTTGCTCCTTGCCATAATGGTTCCGCTGTCATTTGCGCTTGCGGTTCACAAACATTAAAATCGTCTCCTGCGTTAACAGTGAAGCTATTGTTATATATATTTAGAGTGTCTGTTACTGTACAATTTTGAGTTTCTACATTCCACAAAAATCCATTCATTCCTACCTCTAAATCTGTAACGGTTGTGACATTAGATCTTGTATCTTGAATTATAGAAAGAGGAATGTATAAGTGTGTCCAGTATCCTACCCCTTGAGTTGGTGCTAATGCAGAAAGAGTTGCAGTGTTAGAGCAGACAGTTAAGTCGTTTGCAGCTTCTGCATCTACTAAAAAAATATTTATATTGTCTGAGCTGTTACAACCATTTTTTGTTAATGTCCATGTAAATATATTGTTTCCAGTTTTTAAATTGCTGACTGTCGAGTTATAATCATTAGGGGTATCTATCTGTATTGTATTGTCTGGAGAAGACCATACTCCTGTTACTCCTTCTCCTGGCATGTTAGCTGTTAAAAATTCAAATGGCATACAAACATTTCTGTCTTCTCCGGCATTAGCATTTTGTTTGTTATTAATAATTGCAACTTCGTCATATGCCGAGCATCCATTTTTTTGAACTGTCCAACGAAGAATCACTTCTCCCTGGCTTTCTATATTTACCATCGTATTGTATTGTGTCTGATTGATAAAATTTCCTGTTCCATATGCAAATGACCACATTCCTGCTCCGGGTGCAGGATTCATTGCACTTAACATTGCATTTCCACATACGTCTGCACTCATTCCTGCATTTGTAGTAAAGCCGTTATGAGTAACAACAACATTATTGGTAGCAGTGCAACCTGCTCTTGCTACATTCCATATAAAAATGTTTGCTCCGGGTGTTAGATCAGTTATCTGAGTATTTTGAGCATATGGATAGACTATATTTGCTTCTCCTGTAGTAGTCCAATTAGCTGTTGTACCGGAAATGTATTCGTAATTAGCTTGTATAAATGCATTACTTTCACAAACATTTACATTTTCTCCTGCGTCTGCTATTACTTTAGGATCTGCAATAAAATTAGAGATTCCGCCAACTAAAGAAAATCCATTTAAAAAGAAGCTGTATGATCCAAAAGAGCCAAGTATTTCTCCCTCAAAATTGATATTGATATCTGTATTATCGGCATGATTAATACCTTGATTAAAAGAAGAATATCCTATAAGTCCGGGTTGAGGCGAGGTTATTTCGGTGTACTGCATACTCTGTATTTCAGTTTGTATTAGTTCCTTATTCCAGTGGGCAAATTCGCCTATTGCTCCTACAAATACATCAGATATATACTCATTATAAAACGAAGCACCGAGTAAGGCAAACGAATTAGGATTATAAGCTATATTGTTCGCAGGATTACCATTTAGCGTTAAATTCAAAGGTTGTCCATCCCAAAATAATTTACAACGTTCGGATAGTGTTTTTGTTCCATCAAAAGTAACTACCATGTTATGTGGAACACAGTTATCAAAAGTAAAACCGGTTGTTTTATAATATCCTCCTGCAAGCACAATATAAAATTCTCCTCCTTCCATTCTTACCGTAAAATATTGTACCCCAAGTGAGTCGGTCTGCGAAAAGAAAGATTGACTCTTCATTGGTTCCTCAATTCTTATTTGCAACTCCAGGCTAAACTTGTTAGTCCCTGACACTCCTGCACCGTTTATATAGACATGGTCACTCATGCCATCAAAGCTAAGCCATGACATGTCTTGCGACTTAGCTGCATTTAACGTTATAAATAACGCCAGAAATAAAAAAAACTTCTTCATAATTAATGTATAAATGTTAATTCTACCTACTCTGTTAAAGGATTTTCGGCATTCTCCTTATTTTGTACTATTATTATTTATGATTTTATTGATTATACTTTAAACAGTTATAATTTTAACTTTTATTCTTATGTAATTGTTTTGTAATTAAAACTTTGCCAAAGTTTTCAACTTTGGCAAAGTTGCCGTTTATAGTATAGTATAAATATTTAATTTCTGCTTTTCAAATGTACGTAAAAAAATTATTCAAAAAAAGACTTTTTTCATTTTTTTTTGAAAGAGATTATATTTTTAACATAAAACACTGTTTTTGCATCTCTTTACGAAAAAAAACTATTCCTTGAAAAAACAAATCTAATGATGCTGTCACATTATTGTCTAAAATTATTTTGCTCCATGCTTGGTACATATCTTTGCTCCAACGAATGTCGTCGAGGACAATAATTGTGTCATTATGACAAAATGGTAAAATCATGTTATAATATTTTAGAGTTGCCTCGCCGTCATGATGTCCATCAATATATACCATATCAACTTCTTTTATTTGTAGTAAAATATTTGGCAGAGCATTTTCAAAGGTATCGTTATATGCGTGTATATTCTTACAATTGAATAGATTAAATGTTTTTTGCGCATGTAAAAAAGTATTCTTGTCAGCTTCTATGGTGTGTATGTGTGCATGCGGGTTTGCATGCGAAAGATATAACGTTCCGATTCCGAGACTTGTTCCTAATTCTATTATTCGGTGGCTCTCAAAATATTTAATCATTTTATATAGTAGTTCGGCATTTTTTTTCGGGGTAGCCGAAAATTTAACTATATCACGTATTTTTCGCTTACTCTCCTTCATCTTCTTGGAACCTGCGCCGAGGTCTTGCACTTCTATTTCCGAGTCACTTTTCAATAAATTTGTCCGATATTTGTGAATTTCAAAAAAAATATTTTCTTTACTTTTATCGTTAATGACTTTATTAACAAAAGAATAGACAAACGGTGAATGCACTCCGAATCCTTTTTTAGGATTGGCTTTGAAAAAAAAACTAAAATATTGAAACAGCATAAAAAAATTTTGCATTTATTTGTAAAAAAATTATTAAAATTATGGACAAAGATAAAGAAAATTTTGAGAATAAAATAGACATGGCTTTCAAAAAAATAGATTTTCCGTTGAAAGTCGTTTTGGTGGTTATATTTGTGATATCTTTATTGTACAATTTAGTACTTACTTTGCAGTATGCAAGTCTAAGAAAGGAGTTTAAAAAGGAAAAATCTAATTACAGCACAAATTTAGAACGTGCTAAGAAGCAATATGAAGATTTGTACGTAGAAAATCAAGCACAACAAAAACAGCTAACAGACCTCAACTTAGAACTCGCCGAAACACTCAATAACACAGTGGATTTGCAAACGATGCTCTCCCAGCTTATTAACGAAAGCGTGACGCTAAAAGGAATAAAAGACGAGCTGGACCGAGGTATTAAAAAGACGAATAATCAAATAACGGTCTTGCAGAAAACAGTCAACAGTATGATAGATAAAAAACAAAAGTACTTAGACAGCACGCAATTTGAAATGTTAGACCAAAAAGGTAAATTAAAATAATTGAACGTTTGTGAAAAAAATATTAATTTTCTTTTTAATTGTTTTACAAATAAATAAAAGCTTTGCTGATAATTATTTAGAAATATCTGGTATTTATCAAGGCGAAAACTTGTATGTGATGAATCCGTTCACTCCAATAGGGATAGGGTTTTGTATCTATGAAATAACTATTAATGAGCAAATTAGTACTGATGAAATTAATTCAAGTGCTTTTGAAATTGACCTTTCATCATACAACTTAGAAATAGGGAACTCGGTTAAAATAGTCATAAAATACAAAAACGACTGCTCGCCTACTGTAATAAATGCGGAGGTCTTAAAACCACGCGCTACTTTTGTCTGTGCAAACTTAGTCATTGGCAAAGACGGAACTATGAAATGGACGACTACTGAAGAACGCGGCGAGTTACCTTTTATTATTGAACAATTCAAATGGAATAAATGGGTCAAAGTAACTGAAGTCACCGGAAAAGGAACTTCTCAAAAAAACAGCTATTCGTGCAAAGTAGAGTTCACATCCGGACAAAATAAGTTCCGAATCAAACAAATTGACTACACTAACAAACCCAGATATTCTTCAGATGTTACTTTCAATAACTTAGCAGCAAAAGTGACTTTCGCGCCCGGAGACGGCAAGCAGACAAGCAGTAAAATAACCTTTTCTGCCAAAACAAGCTACGAAATATATGATAACTTCGGAAACCTCAAATTAAAAGGTAATGATATATCAATAGATATCAGCAAATTAGCAGTCGGGATATATTTCATTAATTACGATAATACAACAGAAACTTTTGAAAAAGTGAAATAATTTTTTTTATTAATAAAATATTTTTAGTACATTTGTACTTTATAACAAAACTTAAATAATATTGATATGGCAAAAATCACTCTACAAGGAAATCCGTTTAACACACTCGGAGAACTACCACAAGTTGGTACAAAAGCACACGATTTTAAACTAATAAAGAACAACTTAGCTACCGTAAGCTTAGAAGATTTTAAAGGACAACGTCTGGTACTAAACATCTTCCCAAGTCTTGACACCGGTACTTGCGCTGCTTCGGTAAGAAATTTTAACAAAAAGGCAGCAGAATTACGCAATACTACTGTTTTATGTATCTCTCGCGACCTTCCGTTTGCGCAAGCTCGTTTTTGCGGAGTAGAAGGAATAGATAAGGCGATAACTCTATCCGACTTTAAAGATGGCGAGTTTGGTAAAAATTACAATCTTGAAATCACAGACGGACCGCTTGCAGGATTGCATTCCAGATGTGTAATCGTCCTCAATGAAAACCACGAAGTTATTTACAATCAACAAGTGGACGAAATAGTAAACGAACCGAACTACGAAGCCGCCCTAAATATGTTAATAAGCTAATAACATACATTTTTTTTTCATACTAGATTTTTCATTGCAAACGTGTCGAGTTCTTTGTAACTTGACACGTTTTTTTAATATCATAATACAAAACGGGGCATGTTTCATTTATTAGGTTACACTTCTTTGCGAAACTTTGCGTTTTTACCTTTGCGAGACTCTGCGTGAAATATTTGATTATCAATTTCTCGCAGAGTTTCGCAAAGTTTCTCGCAGAGTTTCGCAAAGAAAAAAGTGTAAACTACTTTTAAGCTGTTATGAAAGATGCCAAAAACGGCAGTCCAAAAACTAATAACTAAAAACTAATAACTATTTTTGTTTATTACAAAATTATTTTATCTTTGTATAATATTTTGATTGATCTGACCGTAAATTGAAATTATTATTTACTATCTAAATTAAAATAAGTTAAATTATGAAGACCATATTATTGTTTTTAGTGTTAATTTTATCGGTATCTGTCTATTCGCAGACTAAGGTAACCGGAATAATAAAAGATAAAGAGGGAAAAGCTATCAAAGATGTAAAGATAAGTGTTAAAAATACCAAAGTAAGCACAAAATCTAACAGCGCAGGAAAGTACGAAATAGAAGTACCAATAGGTTACAAAGTATTGGAATTTTATCACAGCGATTATGCCATACAAGTTCTCGAAATTGTTGATAATGAGATAAATCTCACAATGAAACCTATCTCAGAAATAGATTTATTTGAGCTGAGCTTAGAAGAATTAATGAACATAAAAATCTCCACTGCCGGTAAAACAGAGCAAAACCTGAACGAAATTCCGGCAAGTGTTGTAGTTATCACAAAAAGCGACATAGAGAAATACGGCTATCTTTCATTAGATGAAGTGCTGGAAAATGTTCTTGGATTTTATAAACATGATGACTTTCGTAATCTCAACTTCGGTGTCCGCGGCTTCTTTACTAATATTTACAACCGCAATGTCATCATCATGGTCAACGGTATAGACCAAAAACTGATAAGTAACGGCTCGGTGCAAATGAGTGGCATAAATATTCCGGTCTCGACAATAGATAAAATAGAAATAGTACGAGGTCCAATGTCCGTTATTTACGGAAACGATGCCTTTTTTGGCGCTATTAACATAATAACCAACGATATAACTGAAAACGCGATAAACAGTCACGTAAGCTATTCTTATGGTTCAGAAAATAGCAATAAAGTTGACATCAAAATAGCCGGAAAATCTAACAATATTAAATACGCTTTTGTCGCATCGAATCGCAAAACTGATGGACGTGATATAGATATGTCTTTGTTCTTAGATTCTATTAAAACTTATGCTGACCCAAAAAAATGGGTCACCGATGCAACAACAAAAGATTTCTTTAAAACATCGGCAAGCTATTTTAATTTCTCAGGCGAGTATAATGGTTTTTATACCAATATTAGCTATGCACAATCCGCAAGAAATATTCTGGGAGTCAGCCCACCTCTTTATGGGGGAATCCCTAATAGTTTTAGCTATACCTTTGCAAATCAAAGCATCGGCTGGCGAAAAGAAATAAATAAAAATTTTAATTTTAATGTTAGCTTAGATAATTTTTTTAACAAAGCTCACAATAAATACGACAATCTTTTCCCAAGCGTAAAATACGGTCGTGCATTGCAAGAACATGAAAAATACAGCATCGATGCAACACTGTTTTATACCGGTATAGAACACTTAAATATTATGCTCGGCGCTAATTATACCAATCAGCACAAATTCTTTGAGCTAACAGATGTGCCACTTATCAGCATCACAAGTAATTATATTACAATGCTAAAAAAACCGGTAGTCACACAAGCTGTTTATTCACAAATAGAATATCGTCTCTTACAAAAATTACTCATCGTTGCAGGTATGCGTATAGAAAAACAAAATGCGTTCACTATGCAAAATAAATGGTTCCAATCACTTGCAACTCCGATGGACACAACATACAGTTACACTAATGAAAAAGTAACTATAGTGCCACGTGCTGCATTGGTTTACAATCTCAACAATAAAAACATCATCAAATTAATGTATGGAAAAGGACTCAGCAGACCGTCTATTACAGAAAACTGCTTCTATCTTGGCTCATATCATGACATGTTAACCGAACAATACATAACAACGACCGAAATTAGTGTATCTTCGTTCATCGACGAAAAAGTAAATATCAATGCCAGCTTATTTTATAACATCATCGACAACATGATAACACGAACTACATACTGGAATGATACTCAACAAAGATATATCTTAACTAATGCAAATTCAGGAAATTACCAGACACTTGGAGCCGAAACACAAATAATCTATAAAATAAATAGAAATATATATTTTGATATATCGGCAAGCTATCAAAAAACCGATGACCTCACCAACAAAGTGGATGCCGCATACTCCCCAAATATTTTAATATATGCTAAGGTAGCTTATAAGGTTACTCCTAAGATAACTTTCAGTATATTAAATAATTATGTCAGCGAAATGGAATCCCCGTGGGACCCGACACCCGCAGACCTAAGCAATCCTAATTCTCCAATGAAAGGAAGAATTTCTCAAACAACTCCAGGATACTCTAATTTGTGTGCAAACATGCGATTTGATAACATCTTAAATAAAAAAATATTTTTTAGTCTGCATGCATACAATCTTTTGAAACAAAAAATGTGGTATGCGCCTACTTACGATAACATGAGTTTTCTCCCAAAGGGGTCAATCCAGAACTCTATTTTAATTAATGCAACTTTAGGAATTAAGTTCAAATAATTTTTTTAATCTAAATATTATGTATAAATTTGTAGCGTTTATTATTAGTATATTTGTTGTGTTTTATAGCTGTAATTCTAATACAAATCCTCAAAATAATGATAAAATGGAAAATATTACTCTAAAAGGAAAGTTTCAAAGTCTGCAAGGAGTCATGAACGATGTCAGCTGTTACTGTTTTAATGTTGGTTATTTGACAACGCAAGACGGCAAAGAAGTTGTCGTCTGTTTTGATGAAATTAAAGACGCTAATATTAGCTGTTCGGATATTCTCGTTGTCACCGGAAATTATAAGTTAGTGAAAATAACTCCTGAACCTACAAGTCCTTGTCCGGCGGGAGAACGCGAGATATTTATTGTAAAAGATTATAAATGTGAATAATACGACCCTTTTATGACAACCAAAAATAAAATTATTGCACTATTGACATTCTGTGTTTTGTTCGTATCAGCGTGCTTCGACGAAATTGTTACCAAAGAAGCAACGCTGGACGAACAAAATATTATTGCGTACAAAAAAAATATAATAGGAGACGCAAAAACTGATAAAACAGGATTTTATTTCATTGTGCAAGACAGTCTTGACCTGTACATAGCAAAAATTGATGCCATCGGCAAATTAACTCAACAAAAAATAAATAATAAGTTAGAGACCAGCGTCATTTTTAGCTTAAATGATTTAAAAGATGCTGATAACAATACTTATATATATTTTCAAGCATACTCAGACTCTACATATCTGAATATATGGAAACTCGACCCGCAAAATAATTTCATCTGGGCAAAAAAAATAACCCTTAAAGAAAATGAAGAATTTGCAGATATTATTATTAGTAACAATAAATTATCTATTAATTATATCAAAAAAGGTAAACCCACTCCCGAACCATCTGAAAGATACTTTATTGTCAAACAAGTAGAATATCAAACAAACAACTTTAACTTCATTGACTCTACAACATACCGAATAGACAATTTTATTCCCATAGCACAAAAACGATTAGATAACGAAGAAATTATATTCTTCGCTGGACAAAAAGACCACGACATTGGCATAACTGATGCTTTTTATAATGTAGTATTTATTAGCTACAAAAACGGACAAATAAAATACCTCGCCACTGACATAGCAATGCAACAAACATTTTACGGATATAGTATACTAAAAATTAACGAAAATTATCTTTTTGGTTACTTAGACGAATACTGGAGTCAGCAAGTTATAGTATTTAATTTTGAAACTATAATAAAAGAAATGACATGGAACCAGACGCTGTATTATTTTGAATATGTCTTTTTAAACAATAATATCCTCTTATTCTCGGATAGAAAATATACAGAAAATAATGATAATTTTTTCATCGCTAAATATTCTACTAATTTAGACTCCATAAGCTCCAATTCTTACAATTTCGCTGACTCTTATATTATGAACATTTATGGACTCGAAAATAAAAATTATAATATATTGGCTAAAAAAAATACAGAGAATATTCTTTATCTTTTAAAAATTGATAGCACCGGTAACTTAATAAATTTTAACAATGGAATTCTTGAATAACTCTTCAACAGTATTGCTTTTTTCGTTTACTCTGCTACTGCTCGTAGTGGTAATTGTATTATTATTAAAATATTTCAAAATATTGAAAGAAAAAGATGATAAAATCATAGAAATGTCTTTCAACTTCGAGATATTAATCAAAGAGATGCAAGAAGAAATTAACCGACAAAATTTCGTCATCAAAACATATCAAGACAAGTTCATCTTGAAAGGAACTAATTTACAAGAAAAAGGACAAACAAATACCAAAAATAAGGAATTAGAAACAGAAATCAGCGATATAATGTTTCAAAAAAATCAATTAGAAAAAGAGAAACAACAATTTAAAGACAAAACCAAGAAACTCTGGGAACAAAGTATCGCTATACATAAAGAAAAAGACCGAATAGACGCCTTAAAAAAGAACATAGAAAAAAACCATAAAGAAGTAACTGACAGCATAAGATATGCAAAAAATATACAGAACGCACTTTTGCCACTGCAAGACTATCTGAAAACAGTACTGCCCGAACACTTCATCTTATACAAACCACGAGACATCGTCTCAGGAGATTTCTACTGGACTAAATTAATTGAAAATCAATTAATTATTGTTGCAGCCGACTGTACAGGACACGGAGTACCAGGAGCATTCATGAGCATGCTCGGAATATCTTCGCTAAACGAAATTGTTATACATACTAAAAAAGCGGACGCAGCAAATATATTAGAAGAACTTAGAAAGAAAGTTATCAACTCGTTACATCAAGAAGATACCAAACTTAAATCTCGCGACGGAATGGATGCTGCAGTTTGTGTGTTCAATAAAGACGCTTATACTTTACAATATGCAGGAGCTTATAATCCACTATATCTCTACAAAGATAACGAACTCTTTGAATATAAAGCTACTGCCTGTCCCGTAGCTTATTTTATTAAGATGAGAGAATTTGAGAACCACAACATAATATTACAACCAGGAAATATTGCGTATATATTCTCGGACGGTTTTGTAGACCAATTTGGAGGACCTGACGGATCTAAATTCAAATCAAAAAATTTTAAAAATTTATTGTTACAACTATCCACGCAAGAAGAATCAATGAAAAATATAGGCGACAAATTGGAATTAACTTTTACTAACTGGAAAGGTGAACGATACGAACAACTTGACGACATACTCGTGATGGGAATAAAATTTTAACGATAAATACCATAATTATTTTTTTACAATGATAATATATAAAACAGAAATAATTTGCACACAATATTATGAGGAAATAAACATTTTTCATAATACATGGGAAAATATAAAAACCAACACTGCACAATTTAAAGAAGCGGTTACCAATGTGGCTACTCTCACCGAAAAATACAAACCTAAGGGAATTATTGTAGATACCAGAAATTTCCAATTCATTATTACTCCAGACGTACAAGACTGGTACAATTTAAATATTGCTACACGACACTTAAAAGCCGGAGTCAAATATATGGCATTCATTGTAAACAAAGACTTTATCACCCAACTAAGCATAGAACAAACGATGGACGAAGAAGTCACAAAAAAACAAAAAGTCAAATATTTTGCAAATTTAGAAGAAGCTAAAAAGTGGATAATAAGTAAATAAACTTAAAAAACTAAAAAAAATGGAAATAATAGAACTCGTAGATACAATGGAACTCATAGAAACGATACAAGTTCCGGAACATATTAGTGATAAAGAAA
>DYQJ01000053.1 GCA_020719345.1 Draconibacterium orientale
ACGACCTAAATCACTTCTTGTTGGTCCACTTATTTTGCGTCGTGTAGCGAATTCGGGCTACCCACGTAATCTTGGACAAAATTTTGAACCATATAAGGAATATAAGGTCATATAAGATTGACTGGTACAACTTATATGACCTTATAATTCTTATATGGTTCAAAATTTTGTCCAACTTTATAAGGGTAGCCGATAATAAATTCTTTCAATGTATTTGTTGCCCAAATTCTAAATTGTGTAGCTTCTTTAGAATTAACTCTGTACCCCACTGCAATAATCGCATCAAGGTTATAAAACTCCAATTTACGTTTTACATTCCACTTTCCTTCTTTTTGAACTATTTCCAAAATGGAAACGGTTGCAATTTGTTGTAATTCACCTGTTTCGTAAATATTTGTTAAATGTTTACTTATTGCTGGAGTTTCTACTGCAAACAATTCTGACATTGCTTTTTGTGTAAGCCAAAAATTTTCGTTTTGAAAAATTACGCTTACTGTAACGTTCTCATTATCTTTTTTATAAAGTACTATTTTATTTTCCATTTAAAAAAACAATGTTATGTTTATTTTCTAATAAAAATATGACAAAAATAATAATTAAAATGAAATAATGAAAAGAATGAAATAATGAAAAAACTTTCATTCTTTCATTAATTCATTCTTTCATTGCTCTCATACCTTTGTGGTAAAAAAAATTAAAACTGCAATTATAAATTATTTTTATTTACTATCGGCATCAGGATAAAGCTTATCAGTCCGAACAAAATCATAAATATTGCTTGCGATTCGTGTGCGACAATAGCGAAAGCATTGCCATCGGGGTTAGCTTTAATTCCGTATATAACAAGCGTTTGTATAGCTAAGAAGTGCCATGCTCCCATTCCTCCGGGTGCAGGTACTACCATTCCAAAGCTTGCGAGAATCACCACTGCGAGTGCTACCATAGGCGAGAGATGCGATGTGAATTCAAAGCTAAAAAAGCAGAGATACAACATCATATAGTAAGCTCCCCACATAAGTATTGTTTGCAATATATAACTCCACTTTTTCTCCAACATCCATACACTTTTTATGCCTATTATAAAGTTCTTTATTAGTTCTTCTATCTTCTTATATATCTTTAGCGTTTTTAGTTTGTTGCGAAAGATATATAATAATGCGAGCATCAGCAAACCGGCAACAGCGCTTATTATCAACAACATATAAAGTCCTTGCATTTTAGAGGACATGTCTTGATTTTGTGTTATGTTGTTTTGTATAAACTCGGAGACCACCGGAAATTGAGTGAGCAATAGGACAAAAAATAATATTATTAGTACCAGAAAATCTATTATTCGTTCAGTAAAGACTGTCCCTAATAATTTACTGAAAGGTATTTTTTCGTATCTATCTATTAATCCACATCTTACGACTTCTCCTGAGCGAGGTATCGCATAATTGACAAGATACATTATCATAATAGAAAAGAATAAATTTATTTTACGCGGTTTATATCCCATCGGTTCTAAGAGCATACTCCATCGAAGCGTTCGGCTGATGAGCGCGAAGAATCCGAAAATCAGGGAGATTAATATCCATTTATAGTCAGCCGTTTTTAGTGCTTGGATAATAGTCTCCTTGTCTTGATTTCTATATACTAACCAAAATAAAATTATTCCCACAGAGGCAAAAGCCACTATTTTCAATATTTTTATTACTTTATCTTTCAATGTCTTATGTTTTTATGGTAATAATTATTGGTTATCGTCATTATCGTCAGTATCTGTGGTGTCATCCATTTCTTCGGTGTCGTCCTCTTCATCTTCTTCTATTTCTTCTGATAGACTATTTGGGTCTATATCAAGGACTTCAGTAAGATTTATATATTTAGCGAGTTCAGGATTTTCTTGTATGTCAGTAGTCTCTATGTTTTCAGGATTTTCCACTTTATTTTCGCCGCCGCCTTCTATTTTAGCAACTGAAGCAATAGCGTCATTGTCGTACAAGTTTATAAGTCGTACTCCTTGTGTTGCTCTTCCTGCTATTCTTATTTTATTGACATTAAGACGAATAGTTATTCCGTTCTTAGTCATTATCATCAGGTCGTCTTTGTCGTTGACATCTTTTATTGCTACAAGTTTTCCTGTTTTTTCGGTGACGTTAATAGTTTTTACACCTTTTCCGCCTCTTCGTGCTAATCTGTAGTCGTCTTTTTCGGAGCGTTTGCCGTATCCGTTTTCGGAGACTACCAGAACGGAGTCTTCTTGTTGACTAATACAAATCATACCTACGACTTTGTCTGGGTCAGTGATTTTTATTCCTCGTACTCCGCTTGCCATTCTTCCCATCGGTCTGACGTTGTTCTCGTTAAATCTCAACGCTTTTCCATGATATGTTGCGAGCATCACCTCTTCGTTTCCGTTTGTTAGCTTGACACTTAATAAGTTATCGTTTTCACGTATTGCGATAGCATTTATTCCGTTTTGACGAGGTCTTGAGTAAGCCACTAATTTAGTCTTTTTGATAATTCCATGCTTGGTACACATTATCAAGTAGTTGTTGTTGATATAATTTTCGTCGTTGAGGTCTTTTACATTAATATAAGCTCTTACGAAGTCTTCGGAGTCAATATTTAATAAATTTTGAATGGCACGTCCTTTAGAAGTTTTACTTCCTTCGGGTATTTCATAGACTTTCAACCAGAAGCATTTTCCTTTGTCAGTGAATAAGAGCATAGTGTTGTGCATTGTTGCAACAAATACGTATCTGATAAAATCTTCTTCTCGTGTAGTGCTTCCTCGTGACCCTTTTCCGCCTCTTGCTTGCGTTTTGTATTCGCTTAGCGGTGTTCGTTTGATATATCCCATATTTGAGATGGTAATTACTACTTCTTCGTCTTTATAAAAATCTTCGGGGTTAAAATCTTCGGAGGCGTAAATTATTTCGGTTCGGCGTTTGTCCCCGTATTTGTCGCGGATTTCGGTTAGTTCTTTTTTTATTATTTCTTTTCGCATTCCTTCATCGGCGATGACGTTTTTCAGGTGTTCTATAAGCTTTAATAGTTCGGTATATTCGTCTTTTATTTTATCTCGTTCCAGTCCGGTCAGACGTTGTAAACGCATTTCCAATATTGCTTTTGCTTGGATTTCGGATAGTCCAAAATTGCTGATTAATCCGTTCTTAGCTATTTCCGGTGTTTCTGAGGCGCGGATAAGTGTGATGACTTCGTCTAAATGGTCAAGTGCTATCAACAGTCCTTCTAATATGTGTGCTTTGTCTTCGGCTTGTTTGAGTTCATATTTAGTTCGTCTCAAAACTACATCATGACGATGCTCAACAAAATAATGTATAAGTTGTTTCAAATTAAGGAGTTGTGGACGTCCTTTGACAAGACAAATATTATTGACACTGAAGCTTGATTGCAATAGCGTATTTTTGAAGATTTTATTTAAGACGACATTTGGGATAGCTTCTTTTTTCAATGTAACCACTATTCTCATTCCGTTACGGTCGGATTCGTCATTTGCATACACAATTTCTTCTATTTTTTTCTCGTTCACCAGGTCTGCTATTTTTTGAATTTGCTCGGCTTTATTAACGAGATATGGAATTTCAGTGAATACAATTTGCGGTTTACCTGAGGCAGTTTCTTCTATGGTATATTTAGCTCTGATGACAACTTTTCCGCGTCCTGTGAGATAAGCTTCTTTAACGCCTTGGTATCCGTAAATTATTCCCCCGGTTGGAAAGTCGGGAGCTTTAATAATTTTAATTAGCTCTTCTATCTGGATGTCGTTGTTATCAATGTATGCAACGATGGCATCTATGGTGTCGGTCAGGTTATGAGGTGGCATATTTGTAGCCATTCCTACAGCGATACCGGAGGCGCCGTTGATTAATAAAGTTGGTATTCGAGTTGGTAAAACGGTTGGTTCTTCAAGCGTATCATCAAAATTAAGTTGAAAATCTACGGTGTCTTTGTCCAGGTCGGCAAGTGTTTCTTCTGCTATTTTTTGGAGTCTTGTTTCGGTGTATCGCATGGCTGCCGGCGGGTCACCGTCTACGGAGCCGTAGTTTCCTTGTCCATCTATTAACGGGTATCGCATTGACCAGTCTTGTGCCATTCGTACCATTGCGTAGTACACGGAGCTGTCTCCATGCGGGTGATATTTACCAAGCACATCTCCAACTAAACGTGCCGATTTCTTGTACGCTTTGTTTGACCAGAGTCCTAATTCTTGCATTCCAAATAGAACTCTTCGGTGTACGGGTTTCAAACCATCGCGGACGTCGGGTAACGCACGCGAAATAATAACCGACATAGAATAGTCTATGTAAGCCGAGCGCATCTCTTTCTCTATATTAACTTTAATTATTTTCTCATTATCAGACATATACTTTTGTTATCTTTATAATATTATTTTAATTTTATATTCCTTAGTATTCTTTTATTATGCAAATATAGTTTTTTTTTATTAAAAATAATATTTGTCATTTTTTTTTGATTCTTTTATTTGTATATTTGAAAAATTTTTGATAACAAAAAAATATTTACGATGAATAAATTAAGATTTTTTACGATTGTTTGTTTGGCTATGTTGCTCGGTACTGCGGCACATGCCTGTACTAATTATTTGATTACCAGAGGCGCTTCCAAAGATGGCGCGGTAATGGTTTCGTATTCAGCGGATTCGCATCAGTTGTATGGAGCATTGTATTTTTTTCCGGCAAAGGACTGGGCAAAAGGCACTATGTTAGATATTTACGAGTGGGACACAGGAACATATAAGGGACAAATTCCGCAAGTAGAACATACTTACAGCGTCAAAGGAAACATGAACGAGTATCAAGTAGCAATAGGTGAGACCACTTTCGGCGGACTTGAAGTTCTGCATTCGCAAAAAGATGCCATCATGGATTATGGAAGTTTGATTTATGTCACACTTCAAAGAGCTAAGACTGCCAGAGAAGCTATAAAAATCATGTCCGAACTCGTTGAAAAATATGGTTACGCAAGTTCCGGCGAATCATTTTCTATTGCCGACAAAAACGAAGTATGGATAATGGAGCTAATAGGAAAAGGCGAGGGTGAAAAAGGCGCAGTATGGGTAGCACTCTTAGTTCCGGATGGTTCAGTTTGTGGACATGCCAATCAAGCCCGAATAACTACTTTTCAATATCAAGCAACTAACGATTTTACCGACACAAAACGTACGGTTTATAACTCGGCTGATGTTATATCTTTTGCCAAAGCTAAAAAACTTTATGACGGAAAAGATAGCGAATTTAGTTTTTCTGATGTTTACGCACCGGTAGATTTTATGGCAGCACGTGCTTGTGACCTCCGCGTGTGGACTTTCTTTAATGAGGTGAGCAAAGAATTTGCTGCTAATACTAAATATTGGAATTATGTATTAGGAAATATAGAATGTAAAACACCTTTTAAAGCTCTTCCTTACAAGCCTGAGAATTTTGCTACCAACCGTATGCCGCTGTGGATAACTCCGGATGCTAAAATTAGTGTTCACGATGTCATGAATCACATGCGCAACCACTTGGAAGGCACACCTAATGAGATGGCATCAGACATAGGCGCCGGACCATTCGGATTACCGTATCGTTGGAGACCACTTACATGGAAGGTTGACGGAGTAGAATATTGTAATGAACGAGTTGTCGCTACTCAACAAACCGGGTTCTCTTTTGTTACGCAATCAAGAAGTTGGTTTCCAGATGCTATAGGCGGAATCCTTTGGTTTGGAGTAGATGATGCTGCAAGTAGCGTTTATACACCTATATATTGTTCGGTAACAGCCATTCCGCAAACTTTTGCCGAAGGAAATGGAACGATGATAGAATGGTCAGATAACTCGGCATTTTGGATATTCAATCAAGTAACTAATCTTGCTTATACCAGATACAATGTTATCCATCCGGAGATAGACTCTTTGCAACAAGCTACCGAGCTAAAATTTATAAAATATACGGAGGTGATGGACAATGCAGCAAAAGCTCTTTACGAAACTGACCCAAAATTAGCGATAGAATTTTTGACTAATTTTTCTGTCAGCACAGCAGATAACTTAGTCTATGAGTGGAAAGAATTTTATCAATATTTGTTTATGAAATATATGGACGGTAACGTTAAAATCTCTGAAGGAATGAAATTAACCGACAGCGGCACCAATAAAGGAATTCCGAAAGTACAATATCCTGGATATGACGAGAAAACATATAGAAAGATAGTTGAAGAAACCAAAGATAAATTGAAGGTAAAAAAATAGTTATCATGGAGACCGAAAAAAATTTTACCCATACGGAAAACGATAAAGAATATGTTTTGCAATTAGGCGAGAAAAAATGTCCTTGCTGGATGTTTTTAATTCCCTTGTTTATGTCATTGATTTTTACTATTATAATTTTGGTCATCTATTTAAAATGAAAATAGGTATAAATAATTTTTTATTATTAATAGGACTTCTTTGTTTTAATTTAGTCGTCTCGGCACAAATCAGCGTGGACAAGACGACTTACTCGGTAGAGAAATTAATTAAAGAAGTTCTTATTACCGGAACGATAGAGATTTCTAATATCAAATTTACCGGCTCGGCGGAGGCAGTAGGATATTTTAGCGGAGGAGATGTCTCTAATTTTTTCCTTTCAGGAATAGTGCTTGCGACAGGAGATGTGGAAAATGCCATAGGTCCAAATTCGTCAGGAGCTTTGCATACGGCATTTGGAAGTGGAAGTGATGCCGATTTATCTAAATTAGTCGCCGGAAGATATACCACAGATGCTGCGGTTTTAGAATTTGATTTTGTGCCGCAAGCAGATAGCATTCAATTTTATTATATTTTTGGCTCCGAAGAATATCCAGAATATGTGGATGCCGGATATAATGATGTGTTTGCGTTCTTCCTCAGCGGCAAAAATCCTGCGGGAGGCGAATATGAAAATATGAATATTGCACTAATACCGGAGACCTCAATAGTGGTTAGCATCGACAATATTAATCACTTGCGAAATACTTTGTTTTATCAAGACAATGAAAACGGCAAAAGTATTGAATATGACGGTTTTACAAAACCTCTCATCGCACAAGCAAAAGTAGTGAAAGGACAAAAATATCATATCAAAATAGCAATTTGCGACGTAGGTGACGAACGCTACGACTCTGGTGTTTTTCTTAAAGCAACAAGTTTTTATGGCGGTTCATCGCTTGAATACGAAAATACTTGCTACGGAGCGGAAACAAATTTTACTTTATCTAACCCCGAAAGTATAGACTCTTGCAAATGGGATTTTGATGATAAAGATTCCGGCGATAAAAATTATTCTAACTTGTTAAATCCTACTCATATCTTCTCTGCCCCTGATACTTATGAAATTACTATAATAACCTATTCTGGAGGAATTGCAGATACTATAAATCAGACAATAACTATAGAAGGCAAAATTATTAATCTCGGTGATGATATCTCCCTAAGCGAAGGACAAACCATAGAGCTGGATGCCGGAGAAGGTGGAAGCGATTATTTGTGGAGCAGCGGCGAGACAACACAAAAAATAACGGTCAACAAAGATGGTAAATATGCCGTTAAAGTAACATATCCGGATGGTTGTATCGGCGAAGATGAAATTATTGTGCAGTCAAAACAATGCGACTGCTGTCTGTTAGCGCTTATTTTTGGTATCTTAATGACATTGACTTCGTTAATTTTATTCTTGATATGCAAAAAAAAGTATTGTGACGAATAAAATTTTCAGATTTTATTCAGTTTAAATTATTCTTAATCAATCTACTGTGAAGACGTGAAAAAAATGAAATTTTTACTGTTTATAGTATCATTATTAGTAAAATATAATAAAAATATAATAAGATGAATATTAGGTTATTCTTTATATCACTGATTTTAATATTTTTCCAATCTAAATTGTCATCGCAAGAACTTGGCAGTCCGTTTTTAAAAAATTATTCTCAGGAAGGGCTACCCACGTAATCTTGGACAAAATTTTGAACCATATAAGGAATATAAGGTCATATAAGATTGACTGGTACAACTTATATGACCTTATAATTCTTATATGGTTCAAAATTTTGTCCAACTTTATAAGGGTAGCCATATATTTAACTTTTCTAATTCTTTTGATACGGATAAAAAAATGGAAAGAAGAGATTGATTGCATTTTTGGTCAGAGAGTCTAAAAATTCAAACTTGTTTTTTCAGAGGTTCTCCAAACCTTTATTATCTTGTAACAAATAAGATAATAAAAGTTGAAAATGTGATGACGGTTTCTTATCAAAATATATCTAACTTTGTTTTCTCAAATACTTGCTTGAGCAGTAACCTTCTAATTTGAAAGCTTCGGAACGAACTTTTAACCATTCGTCATTGCTGTCATCCAATAAAAGTACTATCGTTCCCTTAGGCAATCCGCCCAGCACCGCACCGTCCATGCTTGGTGTTTTTCTTACATTCAAATTACCGGAATTAGTAACTACTTCATAATAAACGTCTTCATCATCACTTGTATTTCCACTATCACTATTTTTTTTCTTTTTATCATTGATAGTTTTTTGTTTATTAACATCAGTTTCTAATGTTTTCTTAACCACGTTATCAAATATTCCCATATTCGTAAAATTTAGAATTATTAATTTATCACAAATATAATTTTTTGGTAATTAATATTCTATAATTTTTTATTTTTTTTTATAAAAAAGTTCAAAAAAAAATGCTGTCTTCCCAGACAGCATTTTAAAAAACTTTTTCTAACCCTTAAATCTCGTTGCAAACATACAAATAAAAATTTTATCTTGCAAATGAAAATAAGTAATAAGTGTATTTACGTTATTATTCGTTGCTAAAACAAAAGAATTCGTAAAAAAATAATATTTTTTTAATTATTAATTAATATTTAGTACCGATTTGCATAGCCGTATTGCATTTTCGTCTCCTGTATGTTTACCGTTGTTATCAGATAGTTTGACGGTATGAGTCCAGTCTTGTCCTTCGGGTTTAGCTTCAATAATTTTTACTACCATATTAAGCGGTTTTACTCCTACGTCATTTGTTAAATCAGTTCCTATTCCAAAAGACATGCCGATTTTTCCGCGGCAGTATCTTGCTATTTCTTCTACTTTGTCGGGAACGAGTCCGTCCGAGAATACTATTACTTTAGAGAGTGGGTCTATTTTTAGCATTTTATAGTGTCGTATTGTTTTTTCTGCAAATTCTAAGGGGTCTCCCGAGTCGTGTCGGACTCCGTCGAATAGCTTAGCAAATTTCGTATCAAAAGCTTTGAAAAAAATATCTGTAGTAAAGGTGTCGGATAATGCTATGCCGAGGTCTCCTCTAAAGACGTTTACCCAGTGTTCCAGTCCGAGTTTATTTGCCATTTTGTAACCGTATTGAGCTGCGTGAAACATGAACCACTCGTGTGCATGCGTTCCGATTGGCGTTAAATTGTATAAAAAAGCAAAAAAGACATTACTTGTACCTACAAAAGCGGGTTTTCCATAGTTTACGAGTGTGCTAATTACTTGATTATGATTTTCATAAGAAAATCGGCGTCTTGTTCCGAAGTCGGCAAATTTTATTCCGAGCATATTGTATCGAGTGGATTTTTTGAGCAGATGATTAATTATCGCCGAGTCTTCCCATGCTTTTGCATTTGTCATCTTAAAAAAGAGTTCGGAAATAATAGCCATCAGCGGAACTTCCCATAAAATTGTTCGGTACCAGTATCCTTCTATAGATATTTGCAACTGTCCGCCGTTTTGTATTACTCCTACTTCGCTTGGGTCATAGGTATATCCTGCGAGGAAGTCAAGGTATGTAGGCGGTAAATAATAACATTTCTCACTTAAAAACTTTTTTTCTTCTTTCGTTAATTTAAGTAACGACATCTTATACAATTGTTTACGCAATTCTTCTGCAAAACCTTCAGGGAAGAGGTCAGTTCCGCGGTTGATAAAATTATATTTTACCTTCGCTCTCGGAAAAAGTGACACTACCGCACTTTGCATTGTAAACTTATACAAATCATTATCTATTATTGAATTTATCATATTAATTTAAAGTTTAAGTTACTCGTCTTTCTTATCTTGTATCTGATTAGCTTTTTTTATTTTAGGTGTGATAAGAACTTTGTTTTGTTGCTCTTCCGTTTTATCTTGCTGTTCGGCATTTAGCTCTTTATCTTGTTGATTAAGTTGATTTTGCTTTTTTAAGTGCTGCTGCTGAGCTTTATGTTGTTGATTCTGCTGATTTATCGGCTTGTTGTTCGGGTTCTCGGTTTTATGTTGTTGATTCTGCTGATTTTTATGTTGTTGATTCTGCTGATTTTTATGTTGTTGATTCTGCTGATTTGTCTGCTTGTTGTTCGGATTCTCAGTTTTGTTTTGTTGATTAATAAGCGGATTTTGGATTTTCGGCTTGTTGTGTTGATGGTTCGTATTTTGATTTTTAGAGTTGTCGGCAGTATGAAGTTGTTTTTTTAGTATCTTGGCTACGGGCAGATTATTTTCCGGTTTCACTTCTTGCAGATTACTTTCTTCGGTAATTTTGTTGTTTTCTGTTTGTTGCGTGAATGGAAGTTCTTTATCAATAATTTCTTTGGTCAAAGTATCTGTTTTTTCAAAATTGTCCATGTCTTCCGTTTTATTAACTTCGGAATTATTTGCTTTTTCAGAGGTTTGGTCTTGAATATTCTCTTTGTTCTTCTTCTTTTTCTTTTTAGCGGTATTTTTGGATTCAAAACGCGTGATGTTTTGTTTACCCGAGTCGTTTTCAAAAACCACTTCTTTTTTTTCTTTTTCTTTATTATTACGTGCTATTTCGTTGTCGTCGAGTAATGATTTTGGAATAATATTGTTTCTGTTTTGCTCAATAATAAATTTTACTCGTTCTACGGAGACCGGGGTTATATTAATAGAGATTTCCTGATGAAAGCTGTACCAGAGGATTCCTTTATAGACATCTGTTTTTTGATGATACGCTTCACCTTCTTCTAATTTCAAAATAACAGTACTGTCGGGAAAATCTTTTATTGCGTCAAGATAGCTGTCAAGTTCATAGTTTAAACAACATTTTAATTTTCCACATTGTCCTGCGAGTTTTTGCGGGTTGAGGGATAGTTCTTGGTATCTTGCTGCATTTGTAGTAACTGATACAAAATTAGTTATAAAAGTAGTACAACAAAGTTCGCGTCCGCATGCTCCTATTCCGCCTATTCTTCCGGCTTCTTGTCTTGCTCCAATTTGTCTCATTTCTATGCGAATTTTAAATTCTTCGGCGTAAAGTTTAATCAGTTCGCGGAAATCTACTCGTTCGTCGGCTATATAAAAAAATACTGCCTTCGTTCCATCTCCTTGAAATTCTACGTCACCTATTTTCATATTCAGGTTTAGTTTTACGGCTATTTCGCGTCCTCTTTGCAAGAGATTATCTTCTCGGAAGATAAAATTTTTCCATTTTTCTATGTCCACGCCTTTAGCTTTTCGGTACACTTTTTTAAACGCTGCGGTAGTAGGAATGTTAAACTTTCTGAGTTGCAAATAGACGAGTTCTCCTACCAATGAAACTATCCCTATGTCGTGTCCGGGTGATGCTTCTACTGCTACGAGGTCACCGAGATTAAGTTTTCCGCCGGATTCGTTTCTGAAGAAGTCTTTTCGGGTGTTCTTAAATCGTATTTCTACTATATCATTGCTTTCACGATTGGGATCTCGCAGTTCTTCGAGCCAGTTGTTCACATTCAGTTTGTTACAGCTGTTGTGATTGCACATTTTAATATTTTCTTCTTCAAAAGTAGCACATCCTCGTGTGAGCTTTATATATTCATGCGTATTTTTTAGTTCTTCGTTCATAATTTTAATTTTATAAAAAAACTTTTTAGCGTTTGATTATTGTTTTATAAATAACTAATGTTGTAAAGCTTGTGTATTATTGCTTTTTATTATGTAAAAATCCAGGCATTGACTAAAAATGAGTTAAATAAATAAGCATTCCAGACAAGATTTATTCCCAAAAGTAATAATATTGTTGCAATTTGCAAAATCTTGTTCATCTTTTCGAGGAATATCCATAGCATTAAAAATCCGAGAAAGATAAATAATCCCATATCGGAGAAGTTCCAGAACGAGGAATATGGTATCATTCCGAGAAAGAAAATACTAATCAATATCAAAGCCCCGAATATTAATATTTTATTTTCTGTTTTTATGTATTCAAGTTTTTTATTAAGTGAAAATATAATAATGTAAAAAAATGGGGAACACAAAACATATCTTGGAATCCCATTTAAAGAACCTGCCTTAAAAAAGAGTATCGTAAGAAAGACGCCAATGGTATAAATCAACGACAAATTGAACAAATATTCTTTATTATATTTTTCTGTTTTAAATAATTGCGGAGATGCTTCACTTCGTTTTATCTTTTTTATATTAGTAATAAATTTTAGGAGTAAGTACATAATTATCAACGGGATAACCAAACAAATTATACCTATTACAATAGAAAACGATTCATGTGACCAGTCCGTAATATTATGCGGAATAGCAAATTTATTGTTCCATGTTTTGATGGCATCTATATAGATTAGAAATTTTCCGCTACCTGTGAGATATTGATACAAACAAACCAAAAAAGTCCCGATAAAAGCAGGGGTAATTTTTTTCAGAAAATCTATTAATAAGAATTTATAATTTTTATATTTTATAATATCCAGCATCGTGGTTAAAATCATGCTTATCAATAATATAGTTATTACGGAGCGTGACATTGCGGCAAGTAACATGGCAGCAAAATATATATGATATTTGTTTTTTATTAAGCCATAAAAAGCAAAAGATAAGGTTATCATAAAAACGCCTTCAGTGTATGGAATCAAATAAACAACTAATAAGGGAGTTGTAAAACATAATAAGAATCTCAAAATTTTATCTTGTCGGGAGATTTTATTATTGAAATACAATGAATACAACAAAAATATAGAAATGGCAAAAAAGAAATAATTTAATATTCCAATTCCTATATTAGATAAAAAAGTGTAATCCCAGATGATAGAAAATAGCGGGAAGAAGGCGTAGAGATAAATATTATTTGTCTCCCTAGCTACTCGGTATCTGTTTTCTTTGATATTACTATAATGCTCGGCATCCCAATTCAACATTTTGTTTTCTTCTATTGTAGTGAATGGTACTTTTTTGAGTTCAATGACAGAATTTTCGCGGGTATAGTTGTCGGCTACCTTTGCAAGAGTAGCTTCGTAAACATGCGAAATCTGGAAGAAATTAAATATAGCGAAAAAAGATATTAGTATAATAACTATTATAGAAAAATAAATAGCATTTTCTTTATTAAAAATTTTTATCATATTATTTAATTTTAATTAATTGCGTTTTCTAAATAATTTCGGTAGCTAAATTCAGGAAATATCTATTTTTAGTTTTTTCGTCTTTAGTTTTTTTACAAAATTAAGGACAGTTACTCGTGAGGCACAAAGTCCTTGCCGATTTAATTTATAAATATCTATTGTATTTTTTGCTTCTTCACAATTTTTCATGTTAGTTTTTTTTATCTAATTCTGATTTTAGCTGTTTTATTTCTAATGCAATTATCGTATTTAGTTCTTCGCCTTTGCTTTTTAGGTCTGCCACAATATTTTTAAATTCGGAGTCGTTGATTGTTTTTTTCTTACTGCGTATTTGTTTGAGATATTCATAAAACAGGTCAAGTTTACGTTCTATTTTTACGTCGAAAATCGCGGTTTGGTCAAACAGTTCTTTTATTATTGCTTCATAGCTTGCGGCTTCTTCTATGTTTATGGTTTCGGCTTGTATGGTGTCATTATCTAATTTAAGAGAGATAATATTCTTATTACCAAACGATTGCACAATAAAAGGACTGTGAGTAGTAACAATAAACTGGATATTTTTAAATATTTCTTGCAAAGTATATATAATATTTCTTTGCCATTTGATATGTAAATGTGTGTCTATTTCGTCTATCATAACAATTCCGTATATTAGATGCGGTTTGTCCAGGTCAAAGTTTTTTTTCCATATACGTATAACCAAATCTAATATCCACAAAAAAGAAGTTCTGAATCCGGAGGACAAAGCGCTGAGCGGTATTTCGGTGTCTTTATTGGTGGGGGTTTTGAACATAAAGGTTTTCAAATTGTTGTCATAATTAGCGAGTTCTATTCTATTATACATTTCTTCGGCATAGTTGAATATATTTGTGATGATTTTTTTTATTTGCAAGAATGCATTTCCTTGTTTCAAATAGTCTTCTATTTCACTACTTTGTGAGTAGAGACTGTTTATTCCAAATAATGTTGCAAGATTTCTATAGTTTTCGTCGAGTCTGAAGTTATGAAATTCTGCATTTCTCCCTGTTCCATACGCTACGAGAAATATGTCTGCTATAGATTTTAAATTTTCGGGTTTTCCAACAAAAATAATATTGTCGTTGTCAGTTATTTCGTAATTAAGTTTTATTTTTTTCTTTTTAGCAATAATGTCTATCGTAAATTCGGCTTTTTTACTTCGGTTTTTCTTGATATTTTTCCATTCGCGTTCGAAAGTAGGTCTCTGAATTTGCAAAATCGCAAGAGCTATTAATTGCAAAACAGTAGTTTTTCCGCGTCCGTTGATACCTAATAGAACTGTATTTTGATTTTCAAATTTTATGGTTGTATTTTCAAAACATTTAATATTTTTAATTTGTATATTTGTTATAGTTACTTTATTATCAATATTTTCCTGAGTGAGTATTGGGTCATTATTAATGTTTGAGTTTGTGCTTTTCATTGTGTCCATTTCTTCTAAAAGTGGTTGCAAAAGGATATAAAAAGATTGTTTTAAGATATTTTTATACATGTCATTATCAAATTGTTCAATAACAAATTTATTGAAATTAGATAACAAGTTTTTCACAAACAGCGAAAATTCGGCTTCGGGTTTAGTTTTTTGTATTAGTTCGGTGTAAATAGGTTGAAAAGCGAGCGTTAAAATGGCTTCGGTTTCGGTATTTTTTTTGGTTAGAATTTTAGCCGTATATGTTAGTTGTTGAGTTAATTTGATTATCAAGTCATTGAGTATTTTTGTGCGTGCTGTAACAAAAGTATTATTGTTTAATTTTAATATCTCAATATTAATTTTTCCACGTTCGGTTAAAGGATAACATCTTCCATCGGGGTAGAATGCGAGGTGTTCATCCGGTACGTCTATTTCGGGCATTAAGAGGATTGGCATCTCATCTCTTGCTATTTTGGAGTCTGCGCGCCATTGTGTTCGGTCTATGTTCGGTTCGGAGATTCGTTTTTTTTCATCAGATAGTGGAAAGTTGTCTGCTTTTGCGGTTTTGCATTTTTTACAAGATAAAACCAAATTACTCCACTCATAGACGAGCCAGTAATAGTGAGTGCGAGGACGATATTCATCTATAGTCGGATTGTCGGTAATAGTCTCACAGTAAGCGCATTTATTGTTATAAATATGTTTAAGTTTATCTAATACTTCGTTATCTGCTTTATAAATTTTAGCATCTGCACTTTGCTGTGTCAGTATGCTTTGAATATTTTTTTCTATTTTCGGCGAGATTAAGCTTCTCGGTATGTCATTATAATCTTTAATTACTTTTATCATGTACTAAAATTTTTCCAATGATTAATTTAACCATAAATGGTAAACATACTCAACATTTTTGATTGTGAAATTATTTTTCTCGTAAAATTTGCAGGCGAGTGTGTTATCAATCTGTGTTACTACGTCTAAATGTTGTATATTCATTGATTTATAGTGTTTTATAGCGGAGTTTATTAAATTAGTTCCAATATTTTGTCCTCTTGCTGTGTGGTCTACTCCTATCAAAGAGATATTTCCTATTTTATCTTTATCTTTTAAAGTTATTAGTCCGCTTATTTTGTCTTGATTTTTATAAACATATACGGCGTTGTCATAAACTCCGTTCACAGAGTTAGTTATCCATTGCGCATAAAGTCGTTCCATGCTTTTAAGTGGCATTTTGGGGTCTACTTTAAATCGGGAAAATTCGCCGCATTGAATTGCAAGTAGTATAAGTTCTTCGGTTATATTTTTGTCGGTATATTGAAGAATATTTTGTGAGGTATTGATTTGTATATCAGCTATGTATCTGGTATAAGTTACTTTTTTGTCCACCAATGTAGCACCTTTTGTTACAATAAAATTAGTAAAATCAGAGTTCATCTGATTTGAAAAGATATAGACTAATTTTACTTCTTCGTTTTTCATTTCCGATATAGTATTTATCAATTCGTTTTCCTTGATTTGTTGATTTATTTTAGCTACTTTAAGAGCAAAAAAATTAGTGTCCCATTCTAATATCTCATATTTTTTCATAAATTTATTTTGTCTTTAATAATAAATAATGGTCTGTTTTTTACTTGATTAAATATTCTTCCTATGTACAATCCGATAATTCCTAAAATAAAAATAATCAGTCCGCTTAGGAACCATATAGAAATAATAACACTTGTCCATCCTCGTTCTACTATTTGTCCGTCAAAGTATCTGTAAAAGTTGTATATAGTAAAAAAGAAAGAAATCATAACCATTAGTAATCCGAGTTTGACGGTCAGTCGTAGCGGTTTGTCGGAGAAAGTAAAAATCGTATCTATTGCAAGGTTGACGAGTTTTTTGAAAGAATAAGAAGTTTCGCCATGTGTTCGTTTTGCGTGTTCTATGGGTATTGCGGTTTGCAAAAATCCTACCCATTTAATCATGGCAGGGAAGAATCGGTATCTGTCTCCCATTTCTATGACGCTTTTGATGACAGTATTTCGGTATAATCCAAAATTAGCAATAGAGCTGTCTTGTTTAGTATCTGTTAAATATCCGAGTATCTTGTAAAATATTTTAGAAAAAGTGCGTTTGAAAAAATTATCAATTCTGACGGAGCGTTGTGCGAGGACGATGTCGTATCCTTTTTTTGTTCGTTCATATAAATTTAAAATTTCTTCAGGTCTGTCTTGTAAGTCGCAATCCATCACCACTATCCATTGTCCTGAGCAGTGTTGTAGTCCGGCGGCAATGGCGTAATGTTGTCCAAAGTTTCGTGACAAGTTGATAGCTTTTATGCGATTATCTTCTTTGATTAACATAAGAATAGCATCCCATGCGTTATCCGGACTTGAGTCGTTGACAAAAATAATTTCAAATTCGGGAGAAATTTTAGTCAGAGTATCTTTCAAACGCAAGTACAATTCGGCGAGTGCGGTTTGACAGCCGTAAACGGGTGTTACAACGGATATATACATATTGCCGATATTATATTTTATTACCAAATGCGAGGTCTCCTGCGTCTCCGAGTCCGGGTACGATGTATCCTTTTGCGGTAAGTTCGTCATCTAATGCTGCGAGCCATACTGCGAATTTATCTGTAGGCATGTTATTTTCCAGATATTCAAGTCCTTCTTTGCTTGCGATGCGTGATGCGATGTGCGTGAATTTAGGTGTCCCATGTTCCAGCAAATTTTTGTAAGCCATGACCATTGAGGCGCCGGTTGCGAGCATCGGGTCTGCCAGGATTACTATTTTGTCGGTTATGTCCGGAGCCGAGAGGTATTCAAATTTTATCTCGAAGGTATTGTCTTTATTGTACTTTCTAAAAGCGGAGATGAAGGCGTTTTCGGCGGTATCAAAATAGTTTAAAAATCCGGTGTGCATAGGTAGTCCGGCTCTCAGAATACTTGCGACAATTATTTTATCTTTAACGACATAGGAAAGAGCTTCACCGAGAGGCGTGACGATGTTTTTTTGTGTATATTCTAAGTTCTTGCTTATTTCATAAGCCATTATTTCTGCCATTCGTTGCAAATTATATCTAAATCTTAAACTGTCTGTATGTTTGTCCATGTCTCTAATTTCTGCGAGAAAGTTAGATAATACAGAGTTCTGATTGGTTAAAATTGTTACCTTTGGTTTCATCGTTATATTCATTTTTGTTAATATTAAAATTTTGCACAAAAATAATTATTTTTTTGATATAAACTAAAAAATAAAATAAAATTGTTATTTTATTTTGAATGATTAGATATAGATTTGACAACTTTTAAAAAGTTGATAACGTAAAAAAATGGTGACTATATGTT
>DYQJ01000290.1 GCA_020719345.1 Draconibacterium orientale
GAAAAATCAGTAAATTTGAATTTTGGTCACTATTTTTATACGCTACCAATTTTTAATGAGTTCCGATTTTTTAAAAACTTCTTTCGGTACAAATGCTTTTGGCAAATAATGGAAGCTGGCATCAATAGATTTAATTAACGTCTTGACGAGTTCTTCTTTTATGTGATTAACATATTTCTTCTTTATATTTGTGTACCAGATTCCAAAGAGGACAAATGTAGCGATGATAAAAAATATGAACAGTCCGATATATTGAATAAAGCCCGGAACTGCAAATACCATAACAAGTATCATTAAAGATATTGCGATACTCGTTATAATACCTTTTCTAAACTGCTCATTTTCATATATTTGTTGTGTTTTTCTATATAATTCCAGCTCTTCTATTTTAATACTTCTGTCTTTTAGAATTTCCTCAAAGCTTTTCATAACTTCAAATTTTAATCATTATTCTTTTCTTTTTTCTATACTTTTCAATGTGCCGTATTTAGGATAAAATTCTATAGCGTAGTCGTTGTTAAAAAACAAGCTTGCCGGTAGTTGCAAATTGACTCCGTATTGTGCGATTAAAATATTTTCGGAGTGTAGTTCTTTGCTATTATGTGTCAATTTGATTTTCGCCTTTTGCGGCATGCGATATACCAGTCCGCTGTTTTTATCTTTAACTTTTTCCGTTCTTTTATAAAGTACTTGTCCTGCGTAAAATTTGTTCATCAGCTCCATGTATTGTTCGGATTCTATTTCTAAGAATACGGGTTTTCCTTTTAAGCTGCTGCTTGGCAGATAACCGTCAGCTTCCGAGAACTTGAATAATATTTCTTGACGGAACTTTTGATTTTCAATGGGGATATATTCAAAATGGTATATCTGTTTAGTTGTAAACGTTTTACCGATGAACATGGAAAGATATTGGGCTTCTAAGGTGTTGATACCGTCTAACATAATATTAAGTGCGTCTCCTGTTGGCAAATATTGACTATCTCCTTCTCCTACGAGCAGTGCGTTTCTGTCGTCTCGCAGTACTAATATTTGTTCGGCAAGTTCATGCGCTTTTTCAGCTATGGATTTGCTGACAATATTTGTTGTTATCATTGGCACTTTAACAAAGCTTGTGTCGTTTGCTACTTCGTGGTAAGCGGTGTCGTATGTTTCTTTATAGTTCTTTTTTATAGTGATGTCTTCGTATGCGAGTGATACTTCGTCTTCGTTGTTTATCAACATATTATCATTTATTTCTATGTCGCTGTAATAAGTTCCGGCTTTGGTATTGAATCCAATTAAAAAACCTTCTTTGGAGAGATTAACAAAATTCGTTATATTCGCCATATTACTATTGATGACATAAATTTGTGTGGTATCAAATTTAGCAATAGTTTGAAATTCTACTCCGGAGATGTTCCATTCTACATAATCCTTCTCTATTACTTTTGTTATACCGAGTTTAGATGATGCATATTCTGAGAAAGGTCCTTTTTTATAAACTTTCTTCGTTATTTCTACATCTACTGCGATGGCAGTTCTGGGTAAGCTATAAAATATATGATTAGTTTTATAAGCTTTTACCTCTGTTATTTTTTCCACCGTAAGGACAGGTTTGGTTGATTTACAAGCAATTAACAACACATAAAAAGCAATGATTACAAGTATAAACGATTTTTCTTTCATATTAAAACAATTAAAATTAACAAAGTAAAAATAATAAATAAATATTAATTTCAATAAATTATTACAAAAAAATTTTATTATTTACAATGTTTGTATAATTTTGTGTTATAGAAAATATTTTATGAAAGAATTATTAGAGATATTGATAATAATAATATTTTATATTTTTGTTGCTGCGTCTTTTTTGCAGGTACTATATTATTTGGTATATCTGCGTTTTGTTATATATAAAGAAAGCGGCGCCAACTCGGAGACGCTTCCTGTGTCGGTAGTTATTTGTGCTAAAAATGAGGAAGATAACTTGCGGCAATTTCTGTCTACGGTCATGGAACAAAATTATCAGGACTTTGAGGTCATCGTAGTAAATGACTCTTCTACTGATGGAACGGCAGATGTTTTGCGAGCATTTCAAAATAAATACCCTAATTTGTATGTAACTCATCTTGACCGAAAGGCAGATTATATTCATGGCAAAAAACTTTCTATCACCATAGCGCTCAAAGCTGCAAAAAACGATATAATATTATTCACCGATGCCGACTGTATAATAGACTCCGAATTTTGGATAGAAAACATGCAAAAGAAATTTGACCTGCAAACAAAAATAGTGCTTGGATATGGCGGCTATTTAAAAGACAAAGGACTGTTAAACAGACTGATACGTTATGATACTTTGTTCATTGCTATACAATATTTTGCTTATACTTTGTGGGGATTGCCTTATATGGGAGTGGGCAGAAATATGGCATACCGCAAGTCTTTATTCTTTGAAACTAAGGGGTTTGCCTCGCATCTCAAAATTGCGTCCGGCGATGATGACTTATTTGTTAATAGAAATGCTACGCCAAAAAATACAAAGATAATAATAAATAAAAATGCTTTCACGCACTCGCTTCCTGAAAAGAAATTTTTGAAATGGTGGCGCCAAAAAAGACGTCATTTCACGAGTAGTAAATATTATAAATTCAAACACAAATTAATGCTGGGAGTGGAGTTTGCCTCTCGTATAATATTTTTCTCTACGTTTATCTTTTTGATGATTTTTGATGATTTTAAAATTTTGATTGCTTCTATTTTTGGGGTACGGCTTATTTTACAAATCTTAGTGTTGAAATTTGCTGCTTCTAAGCTTCAAGAAACGGGAGTGGTGATATTAGGCGTATTTTTTGACTTTATTTTACCGATATTAAATATTTTTATGGTACTGCACAATTTTGTAACTCGCAACAAGACTATATGGAAATAAATAATAAACTGTCGGACAAAGCTATCCGAGATTTAGAACTTGTAAAAGAAGCTGTAAATGGAAATCAGAAATCGTATTCTTTGTTATTAAGCTATTATAAAGAGTCTCTGTATTTTATGATGTTAAAGATGGTAAAAAACGAAAAAGATGCCGAAGACCTGACAATAGAAGCTTTTGCCAAGGCGTTCAAAAACTTAGACTCTTTCGTTCATAATCACGCATTTAGTACGTGGCTGTTTAAAATAGCTTCTAATACTGCCATAGATTTTTTACGAACAGCACGAAAAGGTAAGCATATCTCATTAGATACCGTCGTAGATGAAGAAAACAGCTACTCACAGATGACACTTATCAGTAACACAATGGATCCCGAAGAAAATATGATTTGCGGACAAAAAGCCGAGCTCTTAGAACAAATATTAATCAATCTGCCCGAAGAATACGCCAAGATATTAAAATTACGATACTGGGAAGAAATGTCGTACCAACAAATATCAGAACGATTGAATCTCCCGATTGGCACAATAAAAAATAGACTATACAGGTCTAAAGAACTTTTGATAACGATATTAAAAAAAAATAAACTAAATATACATTGATTTTGTTATGGACATAATAGAAAGATATTTTCCCCGCATAGAAGTTACGCAGCTACAACAGATGCAACGTTATATGGAGCTGCTCTTGGAATGGAACACTAAAATAAATTTAATCTCGCGCAAAGATACAGATAATATTTTAATCCATCATCTCTTGCACAGCTTAAGTATTACCAAAGCACTTATTATCAAAGACTCTGATACAATCATAGACGTAGGAACAGGAGGAGGATTGCCCGGAATACCGCTTGCAATTATGTTTCCGCAAACAAAATTTGTCCTCATTGACTCCGTTGCCAAAAAAATAAACGCAGTAAGTGAGATGATTAAAGAACTCGGTATTGAAAACTGCAGCACTAAGTGGACACGAAGTGAAGATTTAAAAATAAAAGTATCACATATTATCAGTCGTGCTGTGACAAACTTTCCAGAATTTGTATCACAAACTTCGCATCTTTTAATTAAAAACGCGGAGTCAAGCATCGTATATTTAAAAGGAGGAGACCTGCAAGAAGAGATGACACCGTTCCGTAAAAAAACAAAGATTTTTTATATTAGCAATTTTTTTGAAGAAGAATATTTCAAAACGAAAAAAATAATCGTCTATAAACATTACGAATCTTAACTTATACTATTATCAGCAACGTAGTGATATTTTTTTTTGAAAAAAAAGGAAAAAATATAAGGAAATTAAAATTTTTTTAGTTATATTTGTAATATATTTTTCTTTCTAATAAACAATAAATAGTAAC
>DYQJ01000054.1 GCA_020719345.1 Draconibacterium orientale
GAAAAATCAGTAAATTTGAATTTTGGTCACTATTTTTATACGCTACCAAATTGTTGATATGTAAATTATAAATTAAGAATTATAATTTACAACTACTTGATATTCAAATAAAAGCCAAATTATAATTCATAATTCATAATTCATAATTTATAATTCATAATTTACTAATCTGTTATCTCAAAATATTTATCTATTGCGCCGCCAATAATTTTCATCAGCTCATCTTTCTGTTTTTGTGAGAGCTGCGGTCTGGCATTGGAATTTTCGTCTTGCGTCAAATAAGAAACCGGAACGCCGAGAACTTCACCTATGCGAGTTAGTGCTTTTATGCTGTAGCCATTAGGGTCATTGCGAGACAACATCACGCGCAAGCTAACAGTAGGAATATCCGTTTCACGAGCAAGCTTGGCTACTGACCAACCTTTTTCTATTCTAAGCTTATGAATTTTATCTGTTATATTCATGTCTAAAAAAATTTTAATATTGTTAATTATTTAGTGTTTTTTGCTTTATTTTTTAAAGTAATTTTTACAAAAGTAATATTTTTTTATATATGATAATAATAAAATCCATTTTTTTTTATTTTTTTTATTTCTTTTTATTTCTTTGTGATATTACTATAACTTTATGAAAAAACTTTTTTTTTATTTCTCGCTGATAATATTCTTTATTATTAATTGCAATTCAAATGGTTCACAAAATAAAAGTGAAGAAGAATTGTCCAAAGAATTAGAGCAAAAAATCGGATTTTATGTTATCCCGAAACCACTTAAATACACCGCAGTTAATGAAAATTTTATCGTGGATAAATTCTATCCTATCGGATGGTCACAAGACGGATATTTTGCTTACATATATGAAGCATCAGACCAAGGAATGGGATATTCATTTTTTGATTTTGTGATAATCTCTGCAAAAGACAACAAAATAATATGGCAAAATGCTGCCGGAGCCGAAAACTGCAACACAGACAGCATCTGGAACAGATATAAACTGCTCATAAAAAACAAACTGACCGAGTATAAAATAATTCAACAAGAAAATTTTGAACTCGGAAAACTAAATTTTACTAAAGATAAAAATAATTATTCGCTCTCATTAGAAAATAATACTACTTTGAATACTGACTACGGATTTGACGTCATAACTGAAACTTATTTATTCTTAACGACTAATAACCAGACAAAACAAAAAATTTATGAATACAAAGAGACTGAATATCCAATGATTTTAGGACAAGTAATTGCAGGACAGATACTTTGTCCTTACAATGATTATCTGGTGACCATCTTGCGCAACGAACACTGGGGATATGAAGGACCGCCTAATGTCTTGTCTTTTCAAATAATAGCAACTAAATTAACTGAAAAATAATTTTTTTTTGTAGAGTTTTTTTGTATATTTGTCTTGAATAATTAAGAACTAAAAACTAAAATTATGTACTTAGCCCCGTTAAATTACGATAGATATTTTAATAAGGTTTTTAGAGTAGAGGAGATAGCCAAACGCTTCTTAGAAGATGCACTTGGCGTGCAGATAACAGAATTTTCACTTTTGCCGCGTGAACATAAAATCACCGATGCTGCTCGCGGAATAGAATTTGATTTTAGATGTAAAATAGAGAGTCATTATGTCGTTATAGAAATGCAACAGTGGTATAAAACAGATATTATTCAACGATTTCATTTATATCACTGTTTGGACACTGCGCTGCAATTAGAGAATTTACCAAATAAAATCATTGATTTAACAGATGGTTCTGAAATAGAAATAAAAGACTATTCACTTCTAAAACCGGTAATAACTATTGTCTGGTTAGTTCACGATAATTTAAAAGAGACCGATGATTATTTAACGTTGATACCTATTGATGAAAAAGTTTTAGGGTTTATTCGTGATTCTTCGTTGTGGACAAATAGTTCTTTAGAGCAGTTGAAGAAATATAGCGAAGTTATGCTAAAAAAAATAAATAACAATACAAATGGTCTCTTGTGGATGCAGAAAAATAAAGAGATTTTCTTCTTTCAAAAAAATATAGTAAAAAATGCCAAAAATTCTGCGTACCTACGCTGGTTTGAGTTTGCCGAAAAAACATTGCAAAAGTCTAATACCAAAGAAGATTTTGACGAATATGCTAAAGATGTTATTTTTTACGAGATAATTAAACGTCTAAAAGTGGACAAAGAAAATACAGAAGAGATAAATTATATCAATACTTATGAAGAATATAAAGAAAAAGTCCAACGTTTTATAGATGGAATAGCAAAAGAAGCGATGATAAATAATAAAATTGACTTAGATAACGAGCGTGACCAAAAAGAAAAAGCCCTCATATCTGCCGAAAAAGAACGACAACAAAAAGAAGAAGAACGACGAATAAAGGAACTCGCAGAAACAAAAGCAAGAGAAACAGAGCAAAAAATAGTTAATATGATATTAAAACGTTATCATAAAGGCATGTCTGTTAGTGATATATCTGAAGATTTGGAGTTAAAAGAAGAGGAAATTTAAAAAATAATAGAAACTTTTATTAACAAATAACAACATTTTATGTATTTTTGAGAGAATACAAAAAATATAACTAAAAATGAACACAATGATAAAAGGAATATTGATAAACGACAATACTGATTGGCAGGACGAAGCAGTAGCACTCTCTAATTTAACTAATTATGTAGCAATTGCAAATGCCAAAATTCCTAAACAAGGAGATATTCTTGCGATAATACAAGAAGCACTAATAAAATCCCCGTTAGAAATTTTTTATATCAAAGACGAATATGCTTATTATAAAGCTTATATATTAGATTTTGCAACCTCCGAAGCAGAATTTATACAGAAATCATGGGCTAACAAATACGGCAAAATCGCATGGTACTACGAAAATTTTGCCGACTATAAAGTGAGCAATAAAAAAGCCGCAATAGTTTTCTTAGTCACTAAATTCAAAAAATTAGAAATACCTATTGATAAACAGCGATTTGTAATTTATTCTAATTACAAATTACCTACGCAAGACAATATCGTTCCATATATATTTATCAAAGGCGAAAAACTAAGCAAAATATCTTTCAATGGTGATTTCTTTCAATTTAGCAAAAATTTTGAATTAGATTTGACATATCCCAAAGGACATGACAAACAAAATCAGCCACTTGACAAAGTCTGCATCTTAGGACAAAGCGGAACAGGTAAAACTTCACTGTTGAAAATAATGAAAAATTATGTCCTCGGCGAAAAGCTACCAGCTAATTGTGTAGTAACCTCAAATAATGTCCCTTCTAACTCTACACCTGATGCCATTTATTTTCCACTGAACAGCATTGACAAATTAGAACTATTAGACATGGACGAAAATATTAACTACACTGACGACCAGATTAATGATTTCTACGACTTTGAAATTGCTGACCCTAAACTGCATTGGTACTCTGTTTTGCACGAAGTTAAAGAATATCAAAAAAAATCAATAGATTTTAAACTCGAACTGATGAGCAAAATTGAAAACAGCAAAAGCACAGACCTCGCAATAAATACTATCAACGAAGAATTTGAACAATGGAATAGACAGAACAAAAATCCACTCAAAGAACTAAATGTTTTTCTTAAGCCACTGTTGGATAAATTATTCATTCGCATAAAAGATAATCCTAAGCAACTTAGCGACCTCAAATTTATACCTATTGAGGGACTTAATTTAGATAAAAATGATGCTCTTATCCCGCTTGAATTTCTTAGCTCCGGAACAAAACAAATTCTCGTAAAAACGGTTCCGCTTTTTTATCTCAAACCCGAACACACAATTATAATGATGGACGAACCGGAAAATTCGCTATATCCGGATGTGCAACGAGAGATGGTGCAATTTGTGATACAAGAAACATGGCACACCGAAAAAAACTGCCAATTCTTTTTTGCTACACACTCTCCTACAATAGCTTCTCTCTTTGAGCCATGGGAAATTATAAAACTTAAATTTAACAGCACTGACGGAAAAGTATATCAAGAAAAATATTACGAGGGAGAACGACACATCAATAACTATTTTAAAGACCCTAAATTATACAACTGGAACGCTGTATATTTGCAAATGTTTGAAATTAAAGAAGAAGTTAATAAAGACTACCGCCAAAAAGCAATGGACGACCTAAAAAAATTAGAAGACGCATTAGATATAATGGCAAAAAAAGGAAACACTAACACCAAAGAATATAATGACCTCTTTAACAGAATTATATATCAACGCCGGAAACTCGGATTTGATTATTAATTTACATGGCAGGGATTAAATATTTTGTTTATTATTCTGGTTATCAGTATGCTAAAACTATATCAAAACTATTTGCAAGTGGCTTATTGTTAAAATGCAATTTTAGTTCTTCTAAATCAAGTAAACCATTTTGACAAACTATGTTTGGCTGTGAATTGCTATCTAACAAAAATTTCATTTCTGCTATTTTTGCTATTCGTTTATTTATGTCAAGTCCAAAAATTTTTTCAGAAACATATTTTGATTTACTAATTTGCGGATAATGATTTATAATGTATTGATAATTAGAAAATAAAAAACCACCACTACCACATGCTGGGTCAATTATTTTTTCTTCAGGTGTGGGTTGTATTATGTCCACACAAAAGTTAATTATTGGTTCGGGGGTGAAAAACTGACCTCTATCGCCTTTATCTTGTCGGTTTAAAAATTTTTGAAAAGCAAGTCCTTTGGCATCATCAGTAGAATTTTGAAAATCAATATTTTGGGTAGTGTAAATTTTTAAGTGATAAATTTTTTGAACCATATAAGGCATATAAGAACATATAAGCATTATATGCCTTATATGGTTTAATATTTTCATATAAATTAGGATAAGTATTATCACTGGAAAAATTACAGTTCCATATTTTGTAATTTTAAAATAATATTTGCTAATGAAATAGGTGATAATCGTATTTTTTCATTATCTTCAAATAAATTTTCAAAATTTTGTTGAGTTCTAACAAATAAATCATTAACTCTTTCGGTAAATTCCGAAATATTTTGACCGTTTTGAATTTTAGAAAACTCTTGTTGTGATATTTTAAAAAGTCCACAGTAAAATTATTAAAGTGCAACTCCTTTCGGAGTTGGGAACTATTTTTTGTTTATCCACCGATTGCATCGGTGGTTATTAAAATGCAACTCCGTAGGAGTTAATAAATAAAATTATCATAATTTAATTTTAAAATAATTTAGCATTACTTGTTTAGGACTATCAATTAAAGAGGCAATAAATCAACCTCATAAATATACACTTACAAAAAATAGAGAAGTGCTTAATATAGATATTTTAATAAAAAATTCTAAATATATTGGAGAACGAGAAAATATCAATTGTAGATAATCTTAGAAATAATTAAAAAATAAAAGGTAAACATCACGCAAGGATATGCAATCCAAGGCTGTTTACCTTTATATTTTTTTGGAAAAACTACCGTGTGTTAAAACAGCACGGAATTGGTTGTCTTCTTTTGCAAATTTAAAACATTTTAAATTAATAACCAAATTTATTAAAAAAAAATAAAAATTATTTTAATTTTCAAATTGTTTATGTGCAAGACAAACTCGCAAACTATCTTTCCAATGCGGAATTTTAAGATTAAACGTCTGTTTTATTTTCGTCTTATCTAAAACCGAATATAAAGGGCGCTTAGCAAGAGTCTGATATTCAGAAGATAAAATAGGTGACAAATCACATTCTATATTTTTTATCCTAAAAATTTCATGGGCAAAATCATACCAACTTGCTACTCCCTCATTAGAATAATGATAAATACCATAATTTGCTATTCCATCTTCTAAGTAATTCCGACAAATCGTTATTATTACAGAAGCCAAATCTGCAGCATACGTAGGTGTGCCTATCTGGTCATATACTACTTTTATATCTTTTTTTGTTTTAGATATATTTAACATTGTTTTCACAAAATTGTTTCCATGACTTGAATACAGCCACGAAGTCCGAATGATGAAATGTTTGTAGTACGAAGCAACAAGTATTTCTTCGCCGTCAAATTTTGATTTCCCATATACAGATGCAGGATTTTCTGAGGCAAACTCATTAATAGGTTGATTACCAAGCCCGTCAAAAACATAATCGGTAGAAATATGAATTATCGGGATGTCATATTTTTGAGATATTTCGGCAAGATAGCTCACCGCTACAACATTCACCAGACGCGACTCCTGTATCTCTTTCTCGGCTTTATCTACTGCGGTATATGCTGCGCAATTGATAATAAAATCTATTTTCGTTCTTTCAAAAAAACAAGATATATCTTCAAGGTTCGTAATATCAAGGTCTTGTATATCTGTAAAAATAAAATTACTATTTGCCAGCTCGGTATGTATTTGTTGTATTTCATAACCGAGTTGTCCGGAAGCTCCGGTGACTAAAATATTTTTCATAATTAAAAATAATTATATATCATAACAATGGTGCAATTTATCAAAAGCAGTCAAATTCAAATCCTTTGGGGATATTATATGTTTGTTCGCAGGTATTTTCCAATCTATATTCAGAGTAGAATCCGAGTAAATTATTCCATCTTCGGAGGATTTATTGTAGTATTCATCGCATTTGTAAAAGACAACAGCATAAGGACTTAGTACAGAAAAACCATGTGCAAATCCTTTCGGAATCAAAAGATGTTTTCTATTGTCGGCAGATAACTCTATGGTAAATATTTCGCCGTATGTTTCCGAGTTTCGTCTCAAATCTACTGCCACATCTAATATTGTTCCGGCTAATACGCGCACTAATTTTGTTTGTGCAAACGGAGGTTTCTGTAAATGCAAACCGCGTATTACTCCATATTCAGAGGAAGACTGATTATCTTGCACAAAATTATAAAATATTTCTTTGGAAGCAAAAACATTTTTGTTATAACTTTCAAAAAAATATCCGCGTTCATCTCCATAAATTGTTGGCTCTACAATGTAAAGTCCTTTGATTTTGCTTTCTGTTGTCTTCATTATTCTTTCAATAAATTAAGTAAATATTCGCCGTACTGATTTTTGCTAAGTTCGGTAGCAAGTTTTAAAAGTTGTTCTCTGTTGATAAAATTTTTGCGATACGCTATTTCTTCCAGACAAGCAATTTTTAATCCTTGACGATTTTCTATGGTGGCAATAAAATTAGATGCTTCCAAAAGTGTTTCATGTGTTCCGGTATCAAGCCAAGCAATACCTCTACCGAGCAATTTAACTTGTAACTCGTTATTATCTAAGTACAATCTGTTTAAATCGGTTATCTCCAGCTCGCCACGTTTAGAAGGTTTGAGTGTTTTAGCTTTTTCTACGACCGTATTATCATAAAAATACAATCCTGTGATAGCATAATTTGATTTCGGATTTTTAGGTTTTTCTTCTATTGAAATAACTTTTCCGGCTTTGTCAAACTCGGCTACCCCATATCTTTCCGGGTCTTTTACCCAGTAACCAAAGACTGTAGCTCCGCTATTTATTTTTGCTGCTTCACATAATAAGCCTGACAAACCATAACCGTAAAAAATATTATCTCCAAGTATCAAACAGACATTATCTGAACCTACAAATTTCTCACCTATAATAAATGCTTGTGCAAGACCGTCCGGAGAAGGTTGCTCCTCATAACTTATCTTTATACCGAGATGGTCACCTGATGCTAATAGGTCTTGATATAAATGGATATCTTTTGGAGTAGAAATAATCAATATATCTTTAATACCTGCCAACATTAAAATAGACAATGGATAATAAATCATCGGTTTATCATAAATAGGTATTATTTGTTTAGAAATGCTTTTTGTAATAGGGTACAGACGCGTTCCGGCTCCACCCGCGAGTATTATTCCTTTCATATTTTTATTTTATTAAATATTTTATGCAAATATATATTAATTATCTAAAATGCAAAAAAAAATGATAACTTTTTGTAAAGTTATCATTTTTTACTACTACTTCTTCTCTACTTTCAAGAACTTCTTTGTATAAAATGCAAATCAGTCTTGCAACAAACGAACAATTAATAAAAAAATATTAATCATTCCTAATTAGCTTAACGCTATACCAATAATAATCAACACAACAAACAAAACAATTGCGTAATTTCGCTTCATATTTATTTATTTTAGGGGACACAAAAAAAATAACTAAATTAACGCTGCAAAGATAAAAAAAAATTCTAATTAGTAAAAATATAATTGATAATATTTGCGCCCATTTTTAATGCTTTTTCGCGAGTTGCCTCCGAGTTGTTATGAACCGCTGCGTCTTCCCAGCCGTCTCCGAGGTCGCATTCATAGCTAAAAAAACATACCAATCGGTTATCATGCACAATACCAAATCCCTGAGGAGGTTTGCCGTCATGCTCGTGTATTTTGGGTAAGCCCGATGGAAATTCATATATTTGATGATAAATAGGATGACTGAAAGGTAATTCCACAAACTCATGCTCCGGAAAAACTTTCAACATCTCGCGGCGCACAAATTCATTCAGTCCGTAGTTATCGTCTATATGTAAAAATCCACCTGCGAGCAAATAATTTCTAAGATTTTTCACATCGGACTCACTAAAAAAAACATTTCCATGTCCGGTCATGTGAACCAACGGATAGTTAAACAAATCAGTAGAGCCGACCTCTACTGTCGCCGGTTCATTATTGATATTTGTATTTAGATTTTTATTGCAAAAATTAATCAAATTTTTAAGCGAAGTAGGATTTGCATACCAGTCGCCGCCGCCTTGATATTTTAAGAGCGCAACTTTAACGGTGGTCTCTTGCGAAAAATTTTTTAATGATACCAACAATAAAACACATAAGATTAAAAGATTTTTTTTTAACATAACAAAAGATTTAATTATTGAATATCAAAAAGATATATTATAGAACTTTTAAAATGACGACTCCAGAACGATTCGGTGTGATGACCTTTTTCGTCAATATTTAGTAGAAATTCTACATTAGTGCTTCTTCCAGCTTTTATTGTTCGCTTCATTCGTTTGCTGTCTTTGACCATTGTGCGACCTTCTTTTCTTCCCACGAGCATAAAAATTCGCAGTCCCAGAGTGGTAGCCGACCGCTTTGTGAAGTCAAAAACGTTATTAGCGGTTATCCAATAGGCAGGCGAAAAAACTCCTGCTTTACTAAACACTTCCGGATATTTAAAAATGGCATAGTGTGAAATTAAGCCGCCCATAGAGCTTCCCATTATTGCGGTATTTTCGCGGTCGGATAGAGTGCGGTAACGCTTGTCTATCATTGGCTTCAGGTCTTGCACGATAAAGTCAACGTATGCTTGTCCTTCTCCTTTTCCATATTTCTTATTGTCCCAAGGCAAATATTCGTTGATGCGAAGCATCTCGCCATTGTCTATACCCACGACTATTATGCTAAAATTTTTTGTTTTATACAAGCTGTCCAAAATTTCATCTACCTTCCACTCGCCTGAGTATGAGGTGTAATCATCAAACAAATTTTGTCCATCGTGCATATATAAGACCGGATATTTTTTGTCGGACTCCTCATAATCGGGAGGCAAATAGACTCGCAAACGCCGATATCTTTCTAATTGTTTAATATACGTTAATTCGGTATCAACTTTAACATTTTCCCCGGCAGTAGATTTTATCTCCTGCGAGAGAACCTCTTTTATTTCTGTCATAAACAATAAAATTAAAATTATAATATATTTATTCATATCTTAATTATTTGATTATCAAATTTCTATCCGATTTATAATCTTTAAAATTTGATGGTTGGAATAATTTTTTGTCCTTTTATTTTGCAAATATAATTATTTTTGAGAATTTATTTAATAAAAAAAACAAAAAATCTAAAAAAAAAACTTTTTTGATATTAATAAAATAATATATTTGAATTTTTAAAAGATAATTACTATAAATAAATTTTAATATGAACAAAATCGGTATTTTATTTGGAAGAGAAAATTCTTTTCCACAAGCGTTTGTAGAAAGAGTAAATGAGAAAAATGTAGATGGTCTTGTAGCAGAAGCAGTGAAAGTAGATAACGTTTACCAAGGCGAAGCTACTGAGTATGCAGTTATTATAGATAGAATATCACAAGACGTACCGTTTTATAAGGCATATCTTAAAAATGCTGCTCTCAATGGAACAGCAGTAATTAATAATCCATTCTGGTGGAGTGCCGATGAAAAATTTTTCAATAATTGCTTAGCTAAAAAAGTAGGAGTACCAGTTCCCGAAACATTATTAATCCCTTCGTATGAATTTCCTACTGATACCAACGAACAGTCGTTTAGAAACTTGAAATATCCTATGAATTGGGAAGAAGCTTTCGCTAAAATAGGATTCCCTGCTTATATGAAACCTCACGCAGGCGGCGGCTGGAAAAGTGTTTACAGAATAGACAGTCCGGAAGCATTATTTGAAGCACACTCTGAAACAAACACCCTTGTTATGATGTTGCAAGAAGAAATAGTTTTTGAAGACTATTTTAGATGCTATTGCATTGGACAAAAATATGTCAGAATTATGCAATACGAACCGCGAAATCCGCATCACCTAAGATATGCTGTAGAAAAAGGGAAAGCCGGACAAGAACTCCTTAACACCATAGAAGACTATGTATTAAGACTAAACAACGCTTTAGGTTATGACTTCAATACCGTAGAATTTGCTGTAAGAAATGGTGTGCCTTATGCTATAGATTTTTGCAACCCTGCACCAGATGCTGACATCAACTCGGTAGGACAAGAAAACTTTGACTGGGTAGTAGAGACCGCATCTAATTATGCAATAGAACGCGCCAAGACTTTTGTTCCACACAAACAAAATCTTACTTGGGGAACTTTCGTAAAAGATTCTATCCAAGGAATAATTATTTAATTAGTAAATTATAAATTAAGAAGTTATTTTTTAAATTTTACTAAATAAAAGAATAACGTCTTATTTTTTCAGTTACTCTTCTTTGCCGAACTCTGCGTGAAATATTTGATTATCAATATCTCGCAGAGTTTCGCAAAGTTATTTTAAAATTTATTCCAAAGTTTCAAATTTGCACTTCTGTTCGGTAAACTACCAATGCAAGCATGACGGCTGACACATGTTATGTGCATTTTTTAATTTATATAGTTCAATATATCAACTACACAATTATTTCCTTCAATAAAATTTATACTGTTATTTTTGAGTAAATATCTCTCCTTTATATTAAAAGAATTTAATAAACAAGTATTTTCTTCTATTAAACATACTTTATTGACAATAAGTTTTTGATAAGCAATTTGTGCTGGAGACTTTTTATCAGTATTTCTATTTCGAAGTTGTTTAAGTTTTTCTTCTGTATTATTTTGAGGTGATTGAGATACTATAAAACTTAAAATTCTAAAATTTTCAATGGGTTCAAAACAATCAAATATTGTAAGAATTTTTAACAAAGAAACTTCCAATTGAGCTTTTGCTTTTAAAAAATTTTCTTGATTTAAATTTGATTTTAGCTCACAAATACATATATACCAATTATTATCATTTTCTATTAAAAATATCCCGTCACATTTTTGTTGAAATGTTAATTCATCACATAAACTATAACCTTTACATAGTTTTTCTTCTGTGAAAATTGTATTTAGATAAGATATTATATTGGGATTTATGTTAATAAAATTAGAATTTCGAAAAGTTACACGATTAATTGTTGCATTAGATTCTGGTTCAGTTATTATTAGTTCGGTATCCGACTGTGAAATAAACTGACTATTTATTAACTTGTTAATTTTAGCAATCATATTGTGCGAATTAATTATTTTTTTCAGTTATATTATCAAGAAAAACTGTTTGATTATAAAGATTTTCTACTGCGCTGTCCATTGAATCTAATGAAATTCCATTCTCAATATTTTGCTGTAATATTTTTGTAATTCCCTTTTCATTTTTTTTAAATAAATATGCCCCAATATTTTCAGTAGATAATGCATGCTGGGAAGAAAAATTAAATTTTTCTATGTAGTCATTAAATAATTTTTTATTATTCTTTTTTAAATTATTTAATCTAATCAAATTATTTATTTGAGAAATAAATAAATCACTATGTGTTGTAATTTGAAAAAAACATTGGTGATTATGAAGTAATGCAATTAATTTTGCCAACTCTAATTGCATTGTTGGATGCAAGTGAGATTCGGGTTCTTCAAATAGTATTGATAATTCAGATGCAGGATATTTATTTATAGCAATTATAAAAGGTGCAAGTTCTTTTATAGAAGAGGCAGCAGCTGATATGGGAATTTTCACATTAGAAAAAGAGAAATATAGTTCATTATTTATTTCTGAAATGCTTCCGCCCAAAATATTTTCCATAAATAATTTAATATTTTTTTTGAGTGTATTAGGGATTTTATGCCAAAATGTTGATTTATCTAATGCTTTTATAATACCATAATCCTTTAAAAATTCTTTATACATGCCTAAATTTACAAAATCGGTATTTACAGAGTTTATATTAACTAAAGCACTTTTTGATGGTGGTAAAAATAAAGTGTTTTTTAAATTGCTACCAAGTATCTGTTCTGATAAATTTTCAGAAAAAATTTGACTAACAAAATATGGAACAGATTCAACAGATTGCAAATAATATTGTTTATCTAAATTTTTAGCAACTAATATAGTAGTTTTTTTATTATTAACATTTTCTTCATATACAGAAAAGTTTAATTCAATTTTATCAAATTTTGCATATATTTTACCTGAATAGTTTATGTTATCAGAATTTAATAAATATTTCATGTAAGAACTTACATTATCATTTAACCATTTATTGAAACTATCTTCTTCAATAACAATTTTCGCTTCATTGAAGGATTTTAAAACTTTTATTTCATCAGGAAATTTTTTATTAATAAACTCTAATAATTCAAGTTCTGAAATATGTTTTAATACATAATATATAAGAAATGCAGCGTAACTTTTTCCTGAATTACTTTGTCCTGTGAAAATAAGTAAGGGTTTAAATTTTATATTACTATCCCTAATCGCCCCTAATTTGTTAATTTCAAATATTAATGCCATTTTTTTTGAGTTTTTAGACAGTGTGACAAAAAACATCTATGCGTAGTTGCCTGATTATTTGCAGATTATTTGTATTTTCTACTTTTGTTTGGTTTTGCACTTCCTTACACAACCACCACCTAAACAGGCAATTATCGCATATTATATCATATCTTGCGACAAATATATAAATAATATTTCAAAGAAAAAAAAATTTATTAGCATCCTAAAATTTTAAAACTAAAGCTGTCATAAAGTTTATGCCCGCTTGCGGAAAATATCCATCCATCTCGTAATTTTGTCCTCCCAAATGATAACGATATACCCACGCATAGGTTTGGTATTGTTGATTTAAAATATTGTTTACTTGCAAGATAAGATTTATTTGTTTGAAATGTTTTGGCATAAAATTAAAATTTAAACGGGCATCCGTAACAAAATATTCTTCTAATCGGCGGTCTATGTTAGAGGTGTTGTCTATGTACTGTGAGCTGACATATTTACTTACGAGTTCAAAACTAATAGGTTTGATTATATTTAGCGTAATTATATTGCTCGCTATTATTCTTGGGGAAAAAGATATATCTGTAAGTTTGTAAAAATTAGTTATTTGCAATTCTTGATTTTCAGGGTCATTCCAGTAGTCCCAATTATCAATATATTCGGAGAAGTCTTTTATTTTATTATCGCTAAGTGTCACGTTCATGTTCCAGAATATTTTTTTTGTTATATTAGTGGCTGCAGAAAATTCTATGCCTCGGCGAAAGCTGTTCGGAACATTAATCATTATCGGAGCTCCTACATCATTAATTTGTCCACTCAAGATGAGTTGATTTTTATATAACATGTAGTATAAGTTCACGTCAATGCGTACTTTAATGAAGCTGATAGAATATCCTAATTCATAATCATTTAGTGTTTCGTGTTCGGGTATTTTGTCGGCTGTAGCATCAGTGAAATCGCTTCGTTTTGGCTCTCTGTTTGCGGTAGCAAAAGAGAAATAAGCATTTTGATTTTCTTGTATATTAAAAAATATTCCCATCTTGGGATTTATAAAATTGAAATAATGTTTTTGTGTGATGTTCCTCAAATCGTCATCTATTCCGGTTAGCGAGTGCGAGATTTTTCTGTATTGTAAATCAACAAAAAGATTTATTTTGTGCGAGAGTGAATAATTTATTTTTGTGTATATGTTGAAGTCATTTTTTGTGCCTTTATTTCGGTACCATTCTCTGCCTAAGAAATTGTTACCGGAGAATTCTGCCCAGATAATGTCTCCAAAGTGGTGTCCTACATATTGATTGATGGACCCTCCGATTCCTGCATTTATCCGTTTGTGAATATATGTTAGCGAAAAAATATTCCCATAGAAATGGTTGTCCAAATTTTTTCGGCGAATCAAATCACCTCCTCCAATCAAGAGATTGTCTATAGTAATTGGCTCAAAATTGTAATCTTGATAGTCTTGCGACTCTTTATATTCTTCGTAATATCCGCCTCCTTTGGTATAATAAAAAGCGGTATTAAAGTTTATATTTTTCGTAAACTTGTGTGTTATAAACATTTGATAATAATCTTGTTGATAATGGTCAATTTGATTTTCATAGGTATAATAGTTGTAAGTTCGGGAGTCTGACTTTAACATATTTAGGTATTCGGTCTCCGAGTAGAGCCAGTTATCTAAGTATTGTTTCATTTTTATTGTATCATTAAGCAGTCTCGCTTTGGGGATACCGTTCCATGCTTGAAAAGTTTCTTCCCAACCGGTAAAGATATTTATTTTAACAATAGTATTTTTAGTAAGATATGCTCCGGAGAGATAAAAAGATTTCAAATCAGACCATGCTCGGTCTATGTAACCGTCACTTTTTATTTGTGAAAGTCGGGCATCAAAGACGAAGTGTTGATTAAGTAGTCCACTACCAGCTTTGACGGTGTTTTTCAATGTATTAAAAGAGCCATATGAGTTGCTTATCTCGGCATACGGCACTTTGGAAGGTGTTGCGGTTTGCAAATTCACCGAAGCGCCAAAAGCCGAGGCACCGTTAGTAGAAGTTCCTACTCCTCGTTGTATCTGAATATCTTGAACCGAAGAAGCAAAGTCTGGAAGGTCTACCCAAAAGACGCTGTGCGACTCGGAATCATTTACCGGTATTCCGTCTAATGTTATATTTATTCGTGTCATATCTGTTCCGCGTATCCAAAACTGTGAATACCCTATTCCTTGTCCGGCATCGGAGCTGCTAACAAGCGATGGTTGTAATTTCAATAAATTAGGAATATCCTGTCCCAGATTTTGTTTTTCTATGTCTTTTGTTTTTACGATGCTGTATGTCATCGGGGTCTTCTCGGTAGCGCGTGTAGCTCTTACAATAATATCATCTTTGAGCATCGTATTGTTTATCAGCACTATATCAAGAGTAAGATTTGATTTTATATCTAATGATTGTTCAAAAGGTTGATAACCGACAAACGAGCAAATCAAAGTATTTTCACCTGGCGACAGATTTTTTAAGATATATTTACCATCATTATTAGAGAAACAACCTTTAAAATTCTCTTTAATAACTACATTTGCACCTATCAAAATTTCGCCTTCTGCATTTTTTATCACTCCGCTGACAGTATATTGCGAAAAAACTTTTGTAAAAAAACTAAGAATAATGAAACAGAATAAAATAACGTTCTTCATAATATAAATATTTGTGTATTAAATAATTAACTTTTTTATATTATAAAAACGGAAAGTTATTGTTATACGAGAAGGCAGTTTATAAACTCAATGTTTAACGATTAATAGTTAATGCAAACCAACTCCCTGCGTCAGTATTATCTGCTTCAGGTTCTAAGGGTATTCTCTCAGCCGCATTCGCAAGCACCCCCGTTTTACATTGCAAATATAAAAAATATTCTTTATAAAAAAAACTTTATTTAGAAATATATATTAAAAACTCTGCGAGAAATTGATAATTAAATATTTCAGGCAGAGTTTCTGCAAAGAAGTTAATTTTATGTAGCAACGTAGTTGCGTTATCTTTGTAGAAAAAAATAACGAAAAAACAAAATTCTACAAAGATAGCGCAACTACGTTGCTAAGTAGTTACCACAATTTTAAATTTCTACAAAGATGTCGTGGCTAACGCCACTAAAAAAAATGGTTAATATACTAAGGTTTAAACGTTTCAACCATTTCAAAAGTCTTCGACTATTTGAAAGGTTTTTTCGTTTTTTATTCTGAAAATTCTAAAATTCTGAAAATTCTGGTTAAGATTTGTTTTTTTTATTTTTTTTCTTATCTTTGCAAAGGGAAAAATCTTCCGGCGCAAATCAAAACCCTGCCAGCGTGAAAAAACCCTGGCAGGGTGGTTATCAGATAGTTATACCCTGCCAGCGTTTTTTTTCACGCTGGCAGGGTTCGTGGTTTGCGCTGGAGGAAAAACGTCTGCTACCCATATCTTGTCCCTAACGGGACTAAAAAAAAATCCACCAAGCCCTGCCAGCGTTTTTTCACGCTGGCAGGGTTAAAAAGTTAACTTCAAATCATATAATGCCTTCATATAAATCGTAAATAGGAAAACACATATCAAAATCGCCCCAAATTAAATCACCATATTCTATTTTAAATGATTGAAATTTAGTTAATTCTAAATATTTTTTTATTTCTGGATGATGACTATTTATCAAAAATTCATAAAAATCAATTATTTGAACTTTTGAATCAGAAAAATAAATTTTTATCTTATAATTTTCCTGATATTGTGCTTGTGTTATTTCTATAACTTCAGTATTCATAATTTAATCTAATTTTTGTGTTATATTTACTGACTCTATGTTTTTATTATAGACAAAATATTCTATCCATTTAGCAATAATATCGTCTTTAAAATATTCTACTACTTTTTTAAAGTGTTTTAATTCTTTATTCTCCAACGGATATTTACCTTTTACTTCACTTATTTTTATTTCTACTATAATTCCATTTTCTATTATTATCTCGGCTTTACTTTCTTTTCCTTGATATTTACCATGAACATGAATTGGTTTGTGTTCGTTAGAATAAAACATTATTATTATTCCAAGATATTCGTATAATTTTGGCATACTATTTTTTTTACAAAGATAACAAAAAAAATAATGAATTATGAATTATTTTTTTCTTATCTTTACAAAAAAAAATATAAAAAGATGGAAGCACATGAAATAGATGCTACGGGCATGACTTTTGAAAAAGTTTGGTTTACGCTTCAAGCGATAAGCAATGAAAATAGAGAAGAGACTAAAAACCTCAAAGAAATGATACGTCTGATGAATTTGGAAACCGATAAAAAGATGCAGGAGACTTCCAAAAAGATGCAGGAGACTTCCAAAAAGATGCAGGAGACAGATAAGTATATACAGGAGACTGCACGTATAGTGCGAGAAATGTCTATAAAGATAGAAGGCATTTCAGATAGTAATGGTGATATGGCAGAGTTTTCTATCTCTTCGGCGTTACAGAATAATCTACGTGTTGGCGACTCCGAATATGATTACATGGATACCAACTTAAAAAGAAAACACAAAAAAAGTGGTATAGAAGCCGAATATGACATAATTTTATATAATACAAATAAAGTGTTGATAATAGAGGTAAAATATAATTTTAAGGAGAAATATTTATCCCAATTTTATAAGAATCTCAAAAATTTTAAACTTTTATTTCCCGAGCATAAAAATTGTGAATTATACGGCGCCGTTGCTGGTCTCTCCTTTGAAAAAAGTACGTTAGAAGAAGCGAAAAAATATGGTTTCTACATCTTGACACAAGATAATAAAAACCTCAAATTACTCAACGAGTTAGATTTTGAGCCACAGATAATAAAGTGACAGCAAATCAGAACCCCGCCAGCGTGAAAAAAAACGCTGCCGGCGTGAAAAAACGCTGGCAGGGTTGAGCAGTTTGCGCTGGCTTGGATTGTTTTTAGCAACGTAGTTGCGTAATCTTTGTAGAAAATAGGTAACCTCCACACTACAT